>JAGGRV010000086.1 GCA_021159445.1 Deltaproteobacteria bacterium
TCCGTGGGGATCTTTTCACCGGGCCGCACCAGGATCACGTCTCCTTCCATCACTGCTTCGATAGGAATATCAATTTCCTTGCCGTCCCTGATGACACGCGCAGTCTTGGGCTTGAGCCCCATCAGCCGCTTGATGGCCATTGAAGTCTTTCCTCTAGCCCTGGCCTCAAGCAGGCGCCCCAGGAGAATGAGGGTTATGATCATGGCTGCACCGTCAAAGTATACATGTGGTGCCAGGCCGGCACCTGCAAAAAAATGCGGGAAAAAGGTAGCCAGAGCAGAATAGAGAAACGCCGACATGGCACCAACAGCTACCAGGGTATTCATGTCTGTGGTCTTCTGTCTGGCGGCCTTGACTGCCCCGACATAAAACCGGCTACCTACCCAGAATACGACTGGAGTTGTGAGCACGAAAAGGCAATAAAGCATAATCTGCCGGGGAACCGACCGGAAATACGGAAACCAATACTGCATGGAACCCATGAAGATGATCACACTCAGAACCAGTCCCACGCTGAGCTTAATCTTAAGTGCCTTAAGTTCCCTTTTCCGGGCAGCCTCAACAGGGTCTTCCAAAGTCGCCCCAAACACGCCCAGGAATTCATACCCGGCATCAGAAACCGTCTGCTTCAGAGCCTCCACACCGGCCCAGTCCAGACCGTGAATTACCGTTGCCCTAGCTGTTGTGAGATTGACAGTGGCATCCTTGACACCCTCAACCGCCTTTAGAGCCAGTTCCACACGTCTCACACAGGCCGCACAGGTCATGCCTCCGACTGAAATGGTTGTCTTTAGGATGTTGTGTGTGACCTCATCAGACAACTTCGTAGCCTGCCTTCTTGATCTTTTCTCTCACAAGGTCCATGTCAACGGGCTTTCCTTCAAAAAAAGCCTCACCCTTTTCAAAGTCCACCTTGACATTCTTGATCCCGTCGATCTCATTCAGGGCCTTGGTGACTGCCATTACACAGTGATTACAGGTCATCCCCTTTATCTTGATCGTGGCCATGATGCCTTCTCCTTTCATCACAAACCCTACGGCAACTATACAATTCTATTCGTCAGTATATATGCTTTGAATGGCCATGCTATGGTTTAGCGTAAATATATTTTTCCTCTGCGAACTTTGCGTCTTGAGCGAAGTTTACCCTGTTGAATGCCTTTGTTTTTCTATTCAACTATGGCGGGCGGTGAAAAAATACTCCCACTTACACGCACAGCATAGCTATGATCAGTCTGTACCACTATTGGAAACTTCTGGTCAATAAATTTTCGTAAGCGTTCACAGGGCACCGCATCTGCTTTGTTGTCGGGCACTTGAAGTACAGGAAGTACGTCTGCGTACCCTCCGCCTCGCATCTGCAGCACCCTGTAAACGCTTACAGTTCGGTAGGTTGTGGTAAAACGGGTGTTGTAATCCCGTGAACGGTTACATAAATTTTCAGTGTGTCATGAAACAAGGCTGGATTCGACCATATTTTGCCATGTGCCGGTGTCACTTGACCGGCGCTCCGGACATGTGTATCCTTATACACATAAGGAGGTGCACTATGAGAACAAACATTGTTCTTGATGACGCCCTTGTGCAGGAGGCCTTGAAGCTTAGCGGCGCCAAAACAAAGAAGGAGATTATTTCCCTGGCCTTGAAGGAGTTCGTCGGAAACCGGAAACGCCGGAATCTGCTTGACCTGGCAGGCAAGATTCAATTTCGAGAAAATTATGATTACAAGGCGCTACGGGAAGGGAAATGATCCTCGTCGACACATCCGTTCTCATTGACTTGTTCAAAGGCAGAGAGAATGAGGTCACCCGCCGGCTCCGTAGCCTACTACAGCAACAGGTGCCGTTTGGCATTACGTCGGTTATCTACCAAGAGATCCTGCAAGGGGCAAAAACAGAAAAAGAATATGCTACGCTGAAAGAATATCTTTCCTCCCAGCGGTTTTTTCATCCCAAGGACCCGGTGGAATCATACGCCCAGGCAGCCCGCATCTATTTTGCCTGCCGCAGAAAGGGAATCACTGTTCGGAGCACGATTGACTGTCTCATTGCCCAGATAGCCTTGGAACACGACCTCTTCCTTCTTCACAATGACAGCGATTTCATCGCCATGGCGCCTGTAATCGGCCTGCGCCTCATATAGATTCTGCCATAGAAAATTCGCCACCCGCTCGCTACGCTCGCTCGACACACACAGACGAACACGGACTCCGGCATCTGCCAAACCGGCAAATGGCCCGATAGAGTGCTTTACCTATTTGTTATTTTTTCTATCAACTGTCTGATGGCAAAAGTGATCAAAGGATTTTTTTGTCTCTCACAGAGCACACAAAGGCACAGAGTTTTTGATCTTAATTCCTGAGAGGGGAATTCAGATCAAACTGTCATCCCGCTGCTGTGGGAATATCGAAGAGGCTACGGAAGAGGATATTCTTCAATAACACCTGCTCGGATGCCCTCCATGGGCGGGCTGATTGTTTGGCTTGATTTTTTGAGAGGAAAAATCAGGCCAAGGTGAAAATCGTCTCTGTGATCTCTGAGAGCTCAAGCGACCGAAGGAAGCGGGCGAGAGATCCTTTCATGGGTTACCGAAAACAACCTCCGTCCATGTCGACAGGGTAAAATGTCCGTGTGAGTCCGCCTGCCCTGTAGCTCCGGTAGATGGTACTGGGGTGGCTAATAAATGTATTTTCACGGTAAATAAGCACGCATCAAGAAGCATATGTCCTTTCTTACCTTATTGGCTGTATTGGCCCAATATTTAGTCAAAAATGCCATCTTCTTGATTTTTCCCTTATATTCATGTATGGATTTTTTGATTTTTGGCGTTTTTTAAAAATTCAAAAAGCAGACTCTGCTTAATATATAATGGCGTTGCGCTGTGCGCGCCGCCAATAGGCGAGTTAAGTGAACCCCAACTCGCCCATTCGGCAGAATATAATATTTCGGTAAATAACATATGACAGAAATCAATACTGATAAAAATATTTATCTACTAGGGGCTGGATTTACGAAGGAAATTGGATTGCCATTGCAGGATGATTTTTTATTAGTAGCCAAAGAAGTTTTTTTTAAAAATCCAAGTGTGTATAAACATTTTGAGAGAGTATTTGACTACCAAGACAAATTGTCCAAGATGCGACAATTCCTAAATTATCCTTTATTAAACTTAGAACATCTTTTCAATCTCATTGAGATGGATATCTTTTATTCAAGAAGTCGAAGTGTGTATAAAATAAAAAATGATTTTACTTAGCTTATTTGTGATGTCTTAATTGATAAAACTCCAAACCCTTTCACACATGATAGCTCTGGTCGTCTCCGCATAGACATAGATGGTAATTTCAATAAATATTTGTTGTTCCTCAGCTTGTTTATAAAAAACGATGAATACCCTCTAAATACTTATCAGGACACAATCATAAGTTTTAATTACGATTTAGTTCTTGAGGGTGCTGCTTGTATTTACAATTACAATCGGACTCGGAGTAAGAAGGAAAGACATAAATTTTCAGAAAATACCAATTTAATGAGTTTCAATACAATTTTTGGAAAAAGCAATATCATCGTTGAAAATATTAATCCATATTTTGTCAAAAATAGACCCAATTCTTATTTCCCTCCAAACGATGTTTTTCAAGACAACGACACATCGATAAAAT
>JAGGRV010000370.1 GCA_021159445.1 Deltaproteobacteria bacterium
ATATTTGATTTGCGTCTATTTGCGTCTATTCGCGGTTTAATTTTTTATAGGTTTCTATGATCCGTGTACATACCTTTTTGAAATATGCCAGAACTCACCTTCAGGAAGCAGAGGCTGCATTACAGGAGGATCATCCGGCGGTTGCTATCGGCCGTTGCTCAGATATGGCCATAGCCTTGATCAAGGCCATGGCCGCATCCCTTCCCAGAATAAAAAAAGATCTTCTGGAGATGGACAACAAGGCCTTATATAAAGCCATTTCCGACCTCACGTATACGCCGGATGAAGCGAGACGAATTACCCAGTCCATTTGGGAATTACGGAAAGCCGAGGAGTCAGGTGATAGCCTTCTCTCAAGGGCTGAGGTCAAGGCAGTCTTTTCCAAGGCAGAGGAGACTTTCAAGTTGGTTTATGACCTCTGTGTCGGCTGAAATCACCAAATGAATATGCTTCCCTCAGATCGTGAACTTTCTTTTCCTCACGCTTTGAGGGTTGAGGCCTCTGCCGGTTCCGGCAAGACCTTTCTTCTCGCCTGCAGATTTGTACAGTTTCTTCTTTCAGAAAAGATTCCCAGGAGCCGTCTCAAGAATTTACTTGCCATAACCTTTACCAACGAAGCCACTGCGGAGATGCGAAAACGCATACTGGAGCTCCTGAAGCAGGCGGCTTTTGAAGAAAAGGAAGCTGTAGAAGTCCTTTTTCCTTTACTGGATTTGTCACAGGCAAGGATGAAGGAACTCGCGCTGAAACAGGTAGACGAAATCCTCGCAGGGTATGATGAGTGGCAAGTCAGGACTATTGACAGCTTCATATACCGCCTGATCCAGGCGGCCCCTCAGGAACTGGGGCTGTCGCAGCAAGACGAAATCGAGACACACGAGGCGCCACTCAGGGCTGCTGCCCTTGACCGCATTTTGCTTTGTTCAGCACAAGATCCGGGGTTGTGGAAATTGTTGCAGGGCTTTGTGCTGCATTATCTTCTTTTCCAGGCACGCGGTTCCTGGTGGCCTGGGACAGAGCTTCTCCGGGTGTTGGAGTCGCTTAATGAAAAAGAAACAACCTACGGTCTCCGGTTCGAGATGGAAAAAAGGCGCAGGGGCTTCCGGGATTTGGCCATGGAGTTGTCCAGGTCGGCTCAGGGCTTCCTGGATAAGGCAGAGGCCCATGGTCTGAAGCTAAAATCCTTCAGCCACAAGGCCCTGTCAGGGGTAGCTCGAGGAGACCTGCCCAAGGCACTTTCCTCAAAGGCATGGGAAAGAGAAGAGCTAAAAGATCTGTGTCTTAAGGGAGCAAGCATTCCCAAAGACTTTTCTGCTGAGTGGAAGGCGTTAAGGACCATTGCCGGAGCGTATGCTGAGGCAAGGGCACTTGAGGTATCAGGGCCGTATTTGAAGATGCTGGCTCCATGGAGAGACCGGCTCTCAGATCTTAAGTCCGGATCAAGGAGTATTTTTTTTAGCGACATTAACAGCCTTGCAAGGAGGCTCCTGACCGAGTTCGCCTTGCCGGAGGTGATTTTTCGTCTTGGAGACCGGCTGTATCACTTCCTGCTGGACGAATTTCAAGATACCAGTATCCTCCAGTGGGAGACCCTTTTCCCTTTGATTGATAATGCCATGTCGCAAGGGGGGTCCCTTTTCTGCGTAGGAGACAGGAAACAGTTGCTCTACAGGTGGAGGGGAAGCGATCTCAATGTATTTCAAAATGGCCCGGGGTCCTTTGCCTCTCTTGGAGACACCGGCCATCTGGATCTTGTTCTTCCATATAACTGGAGGAGCAGGGAATGCCTGCTTGGGTTCGTGGCCCGGATATTTGACAGGGGAAATCTTGAGCGCTGGACAAAAGAGGAGCCTGCTGTATCGGATGTCTTAGACCCCGTATATATAGGCAACGTGTTTTCAGGGGCCGCGCAGGAACTCCCGCCTGCCCATGCAATCAGCCACAAGGGAGGCCTGGTGAGAGTGGAGATCCTCAGCCATGAAGGGCGCTCAGAGGAAATAAAAGAGGAATCAAAACTCAGCCTGGTCAAGCTCTTAAAGGAAGACGTCCTCTTTCGCCACAGTCCCATGGATGTGCTGGTACTTGTCAGGGACAATCAGGACGTACAGGATTTCAGCCACAGCCTTATTTCAGCAGGCATCCCGGTCTTTTCCCACAGGCAGCTTGACATCAGGGAGGACCCCCTGGTGCAGGAGATCCTTGAGATCCTGCGCTTTTTAGAAATGCCTGTTGATGACCAGGCATTGGCTTCTGTAATTGCCGGAAATATTCTAAAAAGTACCTGGAAGGAAGAGGCGGCAGGGCTCAGTCCCTGGGAGTGGATCGAGGACCAAAGGTTAAAGAGCAGAGGGCAAGGGGCGAAGTATCTTTATCAGAGGCTTCAGAATGATTTCCCTAACCTCTGGACAAAAACCCTGGGTGATGCATTCGGCTCCGTGGGCTTTTTGCCCCCTTATGACCTTGTATCCATGCTTGTTCGCAGAATGGATCTAATCCGGTGTTTCCCAAACCATTTTGTTGCATTGAGTCACCTCCTGGAGCTGCTATATGCCAATGAAGCTGAATATGGCGGCGATCTCAGGGGGTTTATCCAGTGGATGGAGACCGGACCTGATGATATCTTCGGTGTAAAGACTCCTCAGGAGATAGATGCTGTAAGGATCATGACCATCCATAAGGCCAAGGGGCTGGAGGCCAAGGTAGTAATACTGCCGCTTGCAACTCTCGGAATGAGGGCAGATGGCCGCATATACTCCATGGATAGAGGGGCACTCAAGGTGTGGCACACCAGCCGGGAACTCAGAAACGTATCTCAAAGGCTTTTAGACCTCTATAAGGAGGATTGCGGCAAGGCGTGGCTGGACGAACTCAATGTCCTCTATGTCTCCCTTACAAGGGCAAGGGATGAGTTATACGTATTTGTCCCACAGAAGGCCGGGGGCAGGCAGAAGAACAGGTTGATATCCCTGCTGGAACCGCTTTTAAATGGAAATTTTGTGGCCAAGTGGGGAGTTACGATTGAAAGAGATACGCCATTGACAGAGCGGACAATAGGCGAGAAAAGTGATCTCAATGGGCAACTGATTGACCTCGAACCTCACGAAAAAACACGAAAAAACAAAGCGAAAAAAGTTGATAATGGTTGGAATTGGCCCAAATACCTGGTCAGGAGGCCCACAGAGTTAAAAGTCTTGTTGTCTCCAACAAGGAAAAGCGCAACAGGGCTTGGGGACTTTGTACACAGGCTCCTTGCAGGACTTGATGGTCCCCTTGATTGCAGGTGTAGCCCTGAGGAAGTACAGGCACTGCTGCAGGAGATCTTTTTGTCTATTGCCAAAAGCTCCGATGTTGACATAGGCAAAGAGATAGACCTCGGGACTATAGCCCGGACTATCTGTCATCCCATGGCAAGGCCGCTTTTCTGGACAGGTACAGGGGATAAGACCTGGGTGGAAAAAGAAGTGGCTGACAAATCAGGTGAACTCTTCAGACCGGACAGGCTGGTTAAGGGCCAAAATACGTTATGGATTGGCGAGTACAAGACAGGTAGCAGGGCAAGAGCAGAGGACAGAAGACAGCTATCTCAATATTTGGATTTACTTTCTCAACTTTACCCGAACCACGAAACCAGAGGTGTGATTCTTTAT
>JAGGRV010000245.1 GCA_021159445.1 Deltaproteobacteria bacterium
ACCAATTCACACCCTTTATCCCTGGCCTTTCCGGCAAGTCGAACCATCTGGGCCACATTGTGCTTAAAGGCCCCTATTGTAGGATCGTACTGTGCCAAACCTATTTTCACTTCAATTACCCAATCATTAAATCACCAAATCACCAAATTATCACATTCCCTTATGGCATTCTTCCACAACTTCCTGCAGCTCTTTATTCAGCTCCGGGGGCAGCCCGTTGATTTTTACGTCCAGGAATCCCCGGACTATGGTGGATGTAGCCTCTTCTTCATCAAGACCCCGGGCCATGAGGTATTCGATCTCCTCCTGGGCGATTCGGCCTACGGCTGCTTCGTGGGACATATCTACATCCGACACGTGGGCCTCAAGCTCGGGTATGGCGTGAATCACGCCGTGTTCCGCCAATATCAGGCCTTGGCATTCAAGGTGCGCCTTAATATTAGCGGCAAGGCCGATAAGGTGTCCCCTGGCCACTACCCGGCCGCCGAAAGATATGGTCCTGGATATTATCTCGGACCTGCTTCCAGGGGCCTCAAGTATAACCTTGGCACCAGTGTCTATATCTGAGCCCTCATGGGCCACGATGACCGAGTTAAAACGGGCCATGGCATTTGGACCGGCAAGAGTGGCTGTTGGAAAAGTCTGGACGGACTTTACCCCTTTAAGTGATATATAATTAGAGAGAAAGACGCCGTCCTCCTCTACCCTGATACCTGTACGGGGCCTCACGTAGACATTTTCACCCCAGTTATGGACCATGGTAAAGGTAAGCTTTGCCCCCTTCTTGACATAAAATTCAGATATCCCAATATGCAGCCCTGACTTCAGATGGGGATGAGTGGAGCATCCTGTGATGATATGTAGCTCAGAACCCTCTTCGGCTATCACTATGTTGTGAACGCGCTGGGCTACGTTTTCATTTCGCATGTAAAGGCAGGTCTGAAGTGGATAAATTACCTTTTCACCAGGAAGGGCCCGAATAAAATAACCATTATCGAGTTCCTGGTCAGCTTCCCTGGTAAAAGAATCTTTCTCTGCTGATATCAGCTTCCACCAATAGTCCTTGAGGCCGTTGTATTTTTTGAACGCCTCTGTGATGGGAAGCAGCTCTACGCCCTGTGACTCACAATCACACTTCAGAACACTAGAGTTTGCCTGAACAAAGGTCCCTGTCCTATCCGGATTTGTGAGATCGATTCCGGTCTGCTTGAGTCTTTCAAGTTCTTCTTCTTTAAACTCCCCTACATCTTTTGGTCCTTCCACCTCAGAGGCGGGTGTGAAGGTCTCCAGCAGGTCTTCATCACTTCTTAAGTCCTTTGTATCGTAATGGTTTTCTGAATAATTCATATCTTAAAGCCCTGTTCGAATAAACGGCATTTGGCGCACTCTTCATAGCCATAATCCTTGATTCTCTCAAATATATCCCGTGGGTTCCCTTGGCAGTATATCTGTCCGTTCAGCATGACATGTCCCCTGTCAGCATTCACGTAGTTGAGTATAAGCCCGGTGTGGGTAATTATCAGACCGGACTTCTGGCGGTTTTTGCGCACTTCTTTTTGTAACAGCTTGCGGATCATCTGACATATCACATCCAGGTTCTCAATATCTACACCGGATTCCGGCTCATCAAGAAGCGACAGATCAGGACTCTGGGCCAAAAGCTGAAGCAGTTCGGATTTTTTTATCTCACCACCGGAAAAACCAAGATTCACTTGCCTTTCCAGGAAATTCTCGAAATTATAGGCAAGAGCTAATTCGCTCCCTGCATCGCTTTCCTTGCTGTATAAAGCCAACAAGTTCTTAAGCTTTACGCCCCTCAAGGTAGGAGGGCGCTGAAAGGACAGCCCAAGGCCGAGTTTGGCCCTTTCGTTAATTGGCAGGTGCGTAATGTCCTCTCCTTTGAAGAGTATGCGACCGTGCTTGACCTTGTAACCGGAAAAACCCATCAAGGTCACGAGCAACGTTGTTTTCCCCGAACCGTTTTTACCAAATAGGCAGTGTGTCTCGCCCGGTCCTATCCGGAGGTTGATCCCTTTAAGGATCTCCTTGCCCTGTACTTCTACCCAAAGATCTTCTATCTGCAGCATAAAACGCCTGACCTCATCAGTAATTTGCCTGAATCCCGCTGAAACCGGCATCAAAGTCAACGGAAAGAATGTAAGAGATATACTTTGGATTTACAAGAAGCTCTATCTGATAATTTCTGATTGACCAGCCAACGGCTGGAAATGTCAAGCTCATTGAAAGCGGGAGGAACTGCAGCTCGATGCGCTACTCAGACCGCCGGGAACCGGCCCTGTTGATGAACCAGAGCTAAAGCTCGACAGCATCTTCTCCACTTCCTCCGATCCGCACTCAGGACAATGAATCCCCCTAGTATCCCTGGATGAAAGCACAAGACTTTCGAAAATCTTGTTGCATTTCTTGCATGTATATTCATAAATTGGCATAAGGAATTTGGCCTCCACGTTTTTTAATCTGGCACTAGCAAACAATTCATGTGTAAGTTAATTTGCAAAAGCAGGCTGTCAAGGAAGACTGCCAAAAGAGAGCAATTATTCACTCCTTGCCAAGGAGTGTGAACAGCCACGAGAAAGGAGAATAATCTTGGATAATAAGGATCAACTTCGGGAGATTTTGTCATCTGAAACCATTAAGGCTCGGGTACATGAGCTGGGAGAGCAAATCTCCAAGGATTACCATGGACGTCCTATGGTGCTCATCGGAATTCTTAACGGGGCCTTTATTTTCATGGCGGATCTTATCCGACACATAGAGAATTCCATGCAGATCGACTTTGTTCGGCTGGCCAGTTACGGCTCTCAGACAGAGTCATCTGGCAGGATAAGTATTACCAAGGACATAGAGCTTGACATTAAGGACAAAGACGTCCTGGTGGTGGAGGATATCGTCGATACAGGTTACACACTAAAATACCTGAAAGAGGTGCTGAAGTTACACAATCCGGCTTCGGTCAAGATCTGTTGTCTGATTGATAAGAAGGAGCGGAGAAAGGTGCCAATAGAAGTGGATTACGTTGGGTTTGATATATCGCGTGGGTTCCTGGTGGGCTACGGGCTGGATTTCGATGAGAATTACCGTAGCTTACCCGCGGTTTACCATCTCAATCCAGGTTATAAGCCAGAGGGATTCATCCCGTCGGATAGGTGATTTGCCATAATGCTACTTGCTTTCTCCTTAAGCGTTAATTCAAGCAGCAAACTCAGTTCATTGGATCATGAATATCGAATATCAGATTGTCCAGCCCGACCACCGGTACTGGTCAAGCTAACTCCGTTCCCCGAATTCCGGGAAGCTTCACCTGACCGAAAACGCTCCAGCGTTTTTCGGTCAGGTGAAGCGCTGGGTTCTGCCCCCCTCTCTTCCTTCTCGGATGATGGCAACGATCTCTTCCGTTGAGATATCTGCCTTAATAGAGGGAACGTCCAACGGCGAAGAAGGCATCTGTTCTGGAACCAGCGCGAAAGTTCGTCCGTCTTTCCGGCGAATAAGGATCTTGCCTGTAGATTCAGCCTCTTTCAGGACACTGGCAAACTTTTGTCTGGCTTCTGAATAAGTGTAAACCTGCATTTTAAACCTCCCAATTTGTTCAAGTTATTTATTGTACGTTCCTAAATA
>JAGGRV010000552.1 GCA_021159445.1 Deltaproteobacteria bacterium
CGGCAGACCGATAATCATTAAACTAATAGCTAACCGCTAAAGGCTAACCGCTCAATTTAGGTTAATCCAAATGGTCAAGGTGTTGTTTTTGTGGCGCTTAGGATAAAAACCGGGTTTAGTGCCCCAAGCCGCTGATCACCTGCTGTGCTTTTAGATCGGGAGACCTGTACCTGGGTGGTGGAAAAAGGCCAATTTAAACCATTCAGATAATCCCTTGCCCGTGCTAGTGAATCCATAAGCACTACGTGAAGTACGAGATTTCCACCAGGCTTCAGTCGCTTGCACGCTTCTTCCAGCACCCTGTTGTCTCTTCCCATGCCTCCGCCAATAAAGACCCTGTCCGGATCAGGAAGGGATTCCAGGCATCCCGGCATTTCTCCTTGTATTACCGCTACTGAATAGGCGCCGGTTCTCTTGATATTCTCGCGGATCAGCTTGACCCTGTCAGTTGCCTTTTCCACGGCCAAAATCGTTCCCTGATTAGCCAGGATGGATGCCTCAATGGCCACTGACCCACAGCCCGCGCCTAAGTCCCACAGGGTGTGATGGGGCTCAATCTCAAGAGCGGCAAGACCTGCCGCCCGGATTTCCTTTTTGGTGATCAGGCCCTTTTGATGCAGGTATTTCTCATCTTCCAGGCCCAGGCAAAGTGGGACCTGTGCCCGTTTTATGCGATCCAGAATGATAAAATTGAGCGAAGAAAAGGTCTTTTTCGCGGCTTCCTTTAATTCAAAACAGCCTATCTTTTCGGATTCCGTGCAAAGTTTCTCAAATACATACATGTCAAAGGTATCGATCCCGCGGCGGACAAGTTCATCCGCTACTTTAGCAGGATGAAAATCCGGGTCAGTAAACACTGCTACGCGGTCGTTTCCGACAAGGGCCGTCAATAAGGATTGTATATCCTGCCGGCCATGGAGAGAGACAGATCGTATGTCGTGCCAGGAGATCTTCAGCCTGGAAGCCGCAATTTGAAGTGTAGTTACGTTGGGATAAATGATGACCGTCTCCCTGCCAAGGGCATCTAGAAGACGCTTCCCGATACCATAAAATCCGGGATCACCGTCGGCCAAAACCACTACATCTTTTTCCTCCACGATTTCCTTTCTGATTCTCTCGATGGTTTCGTTAAGAGGGCTCTGGATTGGCACCTTGATTGCGGGATGGCCCTTGAAGCAGTCAAGAAGCCTCTGACCCCCCACCAACACCTGGGCCTTTGCGATCTTCTGTGAAATTTCGCAGGGCAGGTCTCGCGGATTCAGCCCCAATCCTACTATATGGACTTGTCTCATGCCTTAACGCCTTAAAATATATGTATCCATAAGCCAACCTTTTTCCCTTTTAGCCTTGCTTCTTAACTTTTTAAGATCCTCAATTATATCTCTTAACCTCCCTGAAAGCAGAATTTCGTCCTTACTCCCTAAATATCCACCCCAATAGATGTCAATATCTGAATCCTTAAAATGCTTAAAGGCAGAATAAGTATCTAATAATACTACAGTATTTGTAATCTCGGCAGGCGCATATTCCTTCACTTTTCTGCCCGTTGTAATCACAATGGATTCCCCTATACGGTTTAAAGGGATTTTATGCATTGCTGCTAATACCTGGATACTGGTTATTCCTGGTATCACCTTATACTCAAAATTTACTGCTCCTTCTTTAAGGATATGTTGAAGAATCTCTAAATGCCCATCATATAGGGATGGATCACCCCAGATAAGAAAGGCTCCAATTTCGCTGTCTTTCATCTTGTCTTCAATCAATTCAGTAATAACTTCTGCCTTTTGTTGACGCCATGTCTTAACTCCTTCCTTATATGACTTACGGTTTTTTTTACGTTCAGGGATCTTTGCACTCACCACCCTATATGTCCCTCTATCCAAATATCTTTCTAATATCTCCTTTCTTATCTTAATGAACTCCTTAAATCCCTTCCGTTCTCCCTTTTCAAGAATGAAAAAGACATCTACCTTTTTCATTGTGTTTATCGCCTGGAGGGTCAAATAATCAGGGTTGCCGGGCCCAATTCCGATAAGATATATCTTCTTCATCTCTTAAATCCTGCCAGGGCCATCTCGGCCAATTGGTTTACCACGGATGCAGACAAGGTTGATCCTCCCTTGCGTCCTTCAATAGTGATGAATGGGATACCTGTCTGCCCCATGAGCATTTCTTTGGACTCAGCCGCATTCACAAAGCCCACCGGCATACCCACGATGACCGCCGGGTTGCATTTCCCATCTTTGATATATTCCAAAAGCCTCAAGAGGGCCGTAGGGGCATTCCCTACAACGTATATGGCCCTGTTTAACCTGGACAGGGCATAATCAACTGCCGCAGATGCCCTTGTAATTTTCTCCTTTTGCGCCTTCTCTTTTACTTCAGGTTCACCCATGTAGCACTCAACCCGGCAGCCCAATCGGTCCATACGTCTTGTGGTAATCCCCGTGCGGGCCATCTCTGTATCAGTCACAATCAGACAGCCTGATTTCAGGGCTGCGATACCGGACTTGATAGCATCAGGGTGAAAATTGACAAGAGATAATAATCCAAAATCGGCGGTTGTATGGATCATCCTCCTGACTACAAGCCATTCGTCACCTTCAAAAGGACGTGGCTCAGGCACCCCGGACTCAATGATTTCAAAGGAACGTCTTTCTATGGCCTCCGGTTCAATGTGTGCATTAATATCTCTCATATGATTTTCCGTCGCATTCATTCAGGGGTATGTCAAACTTCGGCATCCTGCTTCTGTCATACGCTATGGCTTTGCTCTATGCCTAATACGCTATTGGCCGTATCTCCGGCAATAATCCACAAAATTTTTCGCAACTTCAGGATTGGAACCCCAATGTAAATGCACATAGGAGCCCAAGACCCTATTTTGGACAAAGCCCTCTTCGGCTTGGAAGCCGGCCTTCCGATCCGTCATGGTGTAAATGCATTCGGGGTTCGGCTCCATATTGTAAATCCCGGAGTAGTGGAATTCATGCCCCCTGATTTTTGTGCCCTTAGCACCCAGGATACTTTCCTTTTGAGTGACAACTTCACGATACCCGAGGGCTTTTAGCCGACTTCCCATCTTCGTCCTCATGGGGAAAATCCCTGCCATAGGAAAAATATGCCCTTCAAGGTCCTGGATTTCTTTTGTGAGAAACATAAAGCCCCCACACTCTGAATATATGGGCCTGCCGCTCAACCCGAACTCTCTTATCTCGGCCAATAGTTGCCGGTTCCGGGAAAGCATCTCACAGTGCAGTTCGGGATAACCTCCTCCCAGGATCAGGCCATTGATTTCCCCGGGCAGATGCCTTGAATGTAATGGAGAAAAGGGGATCAGCTTTGCGCCCGCCTCTTCAAGCAATCGCAGGTTTTCAGGATAATAGAAGCAAAACGCCTTGTCCCTGGCAATTCCGATTTTTATTTCAGGGCTATTTTGTTGATGGCCGTCAGGAATGTAAAACTCAGGCCCCTGAACCTTTGCCCTTTCCAACAACCCCAAAAGTTGATCGAAATCCAGGTTATTCTCTGCCCAGCGCCCCAGTCTTTCAATCTGGTCTTCATGTACCCTGAAATCTTCATCCGTGACAAGCCCAAGGTGCCTGGA
>JAGGRV010000566.1 GCA_021159445.1 Deltaproteobacteria bacterium
AAAATGATCTATCTTGCCTATGACGGGTCGCTTAATTGTGACTGGGTATCTCTCTACGGTATTCGTCTTGCGTCCCATACGCCCGAAAAAAGACTGACTCTGGTCCACATTCAGGACGGCAGCGTCTCTTCTGTGCGAGTCGCTGAGAAAATCGAAAAGATCGAGCGAAAATGCAGTGTTCAAGGGATAGAGCTTTACCGTGAAATCCTTCCGCTAAAAAAGAACGTCTGCCAGTCTCTTCTGGAGGCCATTCCTTACGGCAGGGACAACTTCGCCGTGTGCGGAACTCGAATTCGCCCTAAGAGGCAGGCTTTCTTATCAGGGACCATTTCTGAAGAACTCTTCAGGCATAACAAATTCAATGTGTTGGCAGTGCGGGTCGTGCAGCCGGGTTTGCTTGCAAACCCCGGCAAATTTTTGATCCCGCTGGCAGGACATCCGAGGGGTTTTCAATCTGCATGGCCTTTCTTCAGGCTGTTTCTGCCCGAAGTGGAAGAAGTCTACCTCTTGCGGGTTATGACCGTGAGTTCTTTTCAGCTTCACCAAATCTTTGGGCAACGTATTCAGGTACTGCGCAAAAAAGGGTTGAAATACCTTGGCACTGTTATGCAGAACATTAAGCAAGGATGCGGGTCTGCCAGGTTCCGGCTGGACTGCCGTGTCGTAGTAAGTAATGACTGGCCAAGAGAAATCCTCGTCCACAGTAGCAAGTTGAAGGCGCATATGATCCTACTTGGCGCATCGGAGCGAACCCGGCTTGGCCATACCGTCTGCGCGAATTCGCTGGAGCGGATCCTGCGAGGAACACCATGTGATATAGGGATCTACAGGGGCTATGAGTAAAGCGCGACAGATACAACACGTTAACCCTGAAGAAGTCTATGCCTATCTGGAAACCCGGCCGGAGGGTTTAACCCGACATGAGATCGAAGAACGGCTGCTGGAAGTTGGCAAGAACACTGTGGAAGTAAGCGACAGATGGAAATGGGCCCGTACCTTCACAAAACAGTTTACTAATTTTTTTACCATTCTTCTGAACGTCTCTGCCATAATCTGTTTTGTCGCTGACAATATAGAACCGGGCGAGAGTATGGATGTGTTGGGTTGGGCACTGCTTGGGGTATCCTTCCTAAACGCTCTTTTCAGTTTTATACAGGAATATCGCGCCGAAAAGGCTATGGAGGCCCTGAAGAAATTTTTGCCTCCCCGCATATGGGTTAGGCGAGAGGGAAAGAATGTCGAAATCTTCGCCGAAGACCTGGTCCCGGGAGACATTCTCATTGTATCAGAAGGCGACCGTATTGCCGCCGACGGCCGATTGGTCAAATGCGACGATCTGGTAGTAAACAACGCTCCCCTCACCGGAGAATCCAAGGCCCAAAGCCTTAAGGAGTCGGCAGTAGACAAACGTATGGCCGAAAGCGAAAACATCGTTTTTGCCGGATGTTCAGTCCTCAAGGGTAGTGGCGAGGCAGTGATCTTTGCGACCGGTCTTCGGACAGAGTTCGGCAAACTGGCACATCTTTCTCAGGCCATCCAAAGGAGTCCGTCTCCCCTGGAGCGCGAGACAGGCCGCATGGTGAGAGTCCTGACCGTTATTGCGGTCAGCATGGGATTTTCTTTTTTTCTCTATGGGGTTCTCAGCGGAAGATCCCTATGGGTAAACCTGGTATTCATGATGGGCATTATTGTGGCCAACGTTCCTGAAGGGCTTCTGCCTACATTTACCCTTTCCCTGGCAATCGGTAGCTTGAGGATGGCCAAGAAGAATGTCCTGGTAAAGGAGCTAAAGGCCGTAGAGGCATTAGGTGCGGTCCATGTGATCTGCACTGACAAAACGGGAACTCTGACTCACAACCAACTGACGATTACGCACTTGGGCGATGCCGTTGCGTGTGAAAAGTTGCAGGATAAGCGATTGGAGGTCTTTCTGCTGGAGCTTGCCCTCAGCACCTCTGAAGTCCGCAAACCGGAAGAGGGATTTTTTGGAGATCCTCTCGATGTTGCGGTCGCGAATTCCTACACAGGCAAAAACGGGGATTTTGCTGATTTTGAAAGGACCATAGAGAGACATTTTGCTTTCGACGTCGACAAGAGAAGATCGGCCGGTATCTACTCGGCAAATTCTCAGAAGCTCTTTGTAGTCAAAGGAGGGTGGGAGGCCATACGCCCGCTTGTTTCCCATATACAGGAAGACTTGACAAGGGACCCGGTCGCAGTCGATGAAGAGACTCTTGACAAGACTGAAGCAGCGATGAGCAAGGTGGCTGCAAAAGGCTTGCGCGTCATTGCCGTGGCTTACCGAGTGCTTGCCCAAGGCGATCACGCAGATGCCAAGCAAGAAGACTTGGAGCACAATCTCGTCCTGGCGGGTTTTCTGGGGATCGAAGACCCTATTCGCAGGGAAGTTCCACCCGCCGTCCAAAAGTGTCGAAGTGCAGGCATCGACGTCATTATGATCACCGGCGACCATCCGGATACGGCCGTGGCCATTGCTCGTAAGAGCGGCATTATGGTAAACAGTCACAACAAAACAGGGGTTCTCACAGGAGACACCCTGAAGCAGTTGAGCCAGGAACAGCTCATAGAGGAACTGGGCAAAGGGGTGTCGGTCTTTGCTCGAACGACTCCTGAGCAAAAAATGAAAATTGTCGCCGCCCTGAAGGCTATGGACAAAGTCGTGGCCATGACCGGTGACGGGGTGAACGATTCTCCAGCCCTCAAGGCAGCCGATGTTGGTGTCGCCATGGGGAAAAAAGGCACCGATGTGGCCAGGGAGTCAGCGCAGATTGTCCTGTTGGACGACAATTTCGCCTCCATTGTGGCAGGAGTCGAAGAAGGACGCGCGATCTTCAGCAACATCAAAAAATTCACCAATTATGTACTCGTCAGCAACGGACCGGAAATTCTTCCTTATCTTATCTACATTTTGTTGCCTGTTCCTTTGGCCCTGACGGTGATTCAAATCCTTTCGATTGATTTGGGAACGGACATTATTCCTTCAATGGGTTTGGGACAGGAGCCGCCCGACCCCGAGGAGATGCGTCGTCCGCCACGGGAACGAAGCGAGGGTTTGCTTACGCTGCCTCTCATGGTGCATAGTTATTTGTTTCTGGGGTTGCTGGAAGCGCTGTGGTCGATCTTTTTGTTTTTCTACGTCCTGGTGCAAGGAGGATGGGAATACGGCCAGGAACTTGCGTCAAACGATGCTCTTTACCGCTCGGCAACGGGCATCGCACTGGCCACGATTCTCCTTATGCAGATCGGTAACCTTCTGGGACGGCGCTCCGTTTATCGTTCAGGCCTGGATCTGGGCATCTTTAAGAACAAACTGATCTTTCTCGGGATTCTTATTCAAATTTTGTTTTCTTGGGCGGTCTTGTACTTTCCTGCAGTGCAGAAAGTATTGGCCACAGGGCCTGTTCCCGGAAAGGTCTACTTTCTGGCCTGGTTCGGTATCCCTCTGATTTTTGGCCTCGATTACGTTCGCAAAAAGATTGCGCAACAGCTACGTCCAGCTCCGGAACTTCAGCCAAGCGCGCCCAAGGCTTAAGTAGCCGT
>JAGGRV010000357.1 GCA_021159445.1 Deltaproteobacteria bacterium
GAAGACGGCAAAAAAGACGTTAATTTGTTCAAGTTATTTATTGTACGTTCCTTAGCATTCAACATTGTCTATAACAGGTCGATTTTTTTAAGCGCCCTGCCAATGGCCTGGGCGGCGATTTCTATATCCGATTCGGTAGTCCCTCGACCCAGGGAGAGACGAAGGGTCCCCAATGCTACTTCCGGCGATACTCCCATGGCGGCAAGCACATGGGAGACCGTAATTGCCCTGTCGTGGCAGGCCGAACCGGTAGAGGCCATAATCTCCGGGGCCTGGACCAGGATCTCCGCTCCATTCCTGCCGATAAAACTGACGCTCAGGGTATTGGGAATTGTATTCTTAGGATCACCATGCCTGATTATAGGATGGCCCAGTCCAGATAGTTCTGCATAGAGTTTCTCCCTGAGACCTGTCTGCCTTTCTGCCTCGGCCTCAATGTCCAAGGCAACAAAATCACAGGCAGCCCCCAGTCCGACCGCCAGGGGAACCGGCTCAGTGCCGGGCCGAAGACCCTGCTCCTGGCCAGCGCCGAACATGAGCTGACCAAGGGGTGCGCCTTTTCTGCAATAGAGGGCGCCTATTCCTTTTGGCGCATAGAGCTTGTGTCCTGCAATAGTCAGGTAGTCTACTCCAAGATTTTTGACATCCACAGGGATCTTGCCCACGGCCTGGGCCGCGTCTGTATGGACCAGCACCCCACGTTCGCGGGCCAGTTGCGAAATCGCAGCTACCGGCTGAATAGCCCCGGTCTCATTATTTGCCAGCATCACTGAGACCAGCACTGTATCAGGGCGTAAGGCCCTTTCAACTTCCATGGGATCTACAACTCCCTGGCTGTTTACCTTTATAAAGGACACGTTCCACCCCTGTTCAAGCAAATGCAGGCAGGGATTCATAAGGGATGGGTGTTCTATGCGGGTGGTGATGATGTGTCGTCCTTTGCCGGACATGGCCTGGCAGACACCTATTATAATGGTATTATTTGATTCTGTGCCTCCGCTGGTGAAGAGGATTTTAGTAGGATCCGCGTTGAGCAGCGATGCCACTTGGGCCCTGGCGGATTCCAGTACCCTCTTGGCCAATTGGCCGAACCTGTGCCCGCTGCTGGGATTGCCCCATTTTTCTTTCAGTACGGAATTTACTTCCTCCCGCACCGGCTTTGCAACCGGTGTGGTTGCATTGTAATCAAGATATATTCCAGACATTTCTGGGGGGAAACTCCTTTTTTTGTCATGGTTTTGTAATTTTTTCTGTTATTAATTCATTTTTAGTATTTTGGATGGTAAAATTGGTGAAGAAGTAGCCAACTATAACAGAGCATATTCAGAGCAACAATACGCTGAAGTGATTGAATGGTAACCGTTCACACTCCCTGGCAGCCGATAGGCTTTTGCAGGGTTTCAACCGCGGGCAGATTGCACCAAAATGCGTATTCCCAACGGATTATGCTTTGAAACCTGAAAAAGGCTGTTGGCTGTCAGGGGGGAAAGTGAATAATTACATTGAATGAGCTCACAGGTCATCAATAATTATTCATTCCCTGCCGGGGAGTGTGAACGGTTACATTGAATGAGCAAATACGGTAAATAGGAATTCTTGTGTCCAAAATACATATCCTACCTCCACATATAGCCAATCAAATCGCAGCAGGTGAGGTAGTGGAAAGGCCTGCTTCGATAGTGAAGGAGCTCCTGGAAAATTCTATAGACGCAGGGGCCAAACGGATCCGTGTAGAGCTGGAAGATGGTGGTAAACACCTCATCAGGGTTATAGACGATGGTGTCGGCTTAGAGAAAGAAGACATCAATCTGGCTGTTGAACGCCACGCAACCAGCAAAATCATGGATGAAGCCGATTTGGCTGTTATACGCACCATGGGCTTCAGGGGTGAGGCCCTTTCCAGCATAGGCGCTGTTTCCAGGCTGTCCATCACTTCCAGGCCTTCTGACAATATCGAAGGGTGGCGGGTGAGGGTGGACTTCGGCAGAGGCAAAAAGATCATGGCCGTAGGGTGCTCCTCCGGGACTACGGTGGAAATAGAGGACCTGTTCCTGGAGATACCGGCAAGACGCAGGTTTCTCAAGAGGCGTCAGACTGAGTTGGGACATATTTCCCAAATAGTACGCACTTTGTCAGTAGGTTTCCCTGAGATCCTTTTTGAACTCCTGAGTGATGGGAGGGAAATATTCCGGTCCCGGCCTGGTTGCAAGGGCCCACAGCGCCTCTGGCCACTGATAGGGGATCAACTTGTTCCGCAGATGCTGCCTGTTGAAGGCAAATCCCGGGAAATTCTGGTTTCAGGTTATGTGACACCACCGGAGGAAGCAAGGGCCTCCTCCAAGTCCTTTTACTTTTTTTTGAATCAAAGACCCATAAATAGCAGACTGCTATGGAAGGCACTTAATCAGGCCTTCAGGGGCTTCATGATGAAGAATTCATACCCTATGGGTGCCCTGTTTCTGGAGGTCCAGCCGGATCAGGTGGACGTGAACGTGCATCCTGCTAAACAAGAAGTCCGTTTCCACGATTCAGACGCAATATACCGGATTGTTTACCACTCTGTACAAAGGGCACTTGAAGGCATAAAGGTTGTTGCTGCGCCGTTTGGGAAAATCCCGGTAAGATTGGAAGAAGCAGGCCTTTCAATTAATCAGCAGGAACTGGATATACCTCCTGATGCTTTTCAGATCTCAGAAGCACTCCCGGCTTACGGGGGATTCCCTTCATCCGGGAAAGATCATAAAACAGCCCTGATTGCCGGCCCCGAGCCTTCTGTATCACCCGATCAGGACCACCATGTCCACAGGTCTGATGAAGCTCATTTATGGCATGACTTTCGTATCCTCGGACAGTTGGCCAAGAGTTATATCCTGGCAGAGGGACCTGATGGCCTTGTGCTTGTGGACCAGCATGCAGCTCACGAAGCCATTATCTTTAAGAGGCTAAACCAGCAGATTGCGCGAACCGACGCCCTGGACACCCAACCCCTTGTATTTCCTGAAGTCCTGGAAAGGAACCAGGAAGATATTGCAAAACTTCCGGAAATTTGTCCCATACTAAACCGATTAGGGATAACAATCGAGCCATTTGGACATTCCCAGGTTGCTATCAGGTCTGTCCCGGATTTTGTAGCCTCTTGCCCCAAGACCAGCGAAGTGGTCAGTGAGCTAATAGACCGTATTCTCAGTTTCCCGGAACAGGATGTAAAAGGCCTGATTCACGATCTTCTGGCCTCCATGGCCTGTCATTCCGCAATAAAGGCCAATCACCACCTCGAGTTGCAAGAAATGAATGCCTTACTCAAGGAACTGGTTTCCGAAGAAGTGACCCACTGTCCCCACGGAAGACCTGTAGTTCAGGTTTTGGGATTCAGCGAAATAGAACGGCGATTCGGGCGAAAACGATGATTCCGCTGAAAATACCCCATCTGCTGCGATGCACAATAAATGTTGAATTGTGAATTGTGAATGTTGGATTAAGGTATATACAGCAATTCCCGACAATGCCCACAATGCCCTGAAATAGCCAAACGAGGGTTTTGC
>JAGGRV010000220.1 GCA_021159445.1 Deltaproteobacteria bacterium
AGCATTTTTTCTCGAATAAGATTTTGGAATTTTGTATCCAGTGCATTATGTTCTTTTAGTCTTTTTTATTTCTATACTATAGACGTTGCCATTAAACAGGTCAAAGGACAGAATGCAGGTACAGTTTTGAGCACTGGAAATAATTTAGGATCAAATCCCCGGATATTGATTAGATCTACCAATTGGATCGGAGACGCCGTCATGACTACACCTGCGGTGATGGCACTTAGAAAAAACTATCCAAAAGCCCATATTTCTATTCTGGCAAGGCCTTGGGTAGAACCTGTCTTTTCCGGGAATCCTGCGGTAGATGAAGTTATATCTTGCGGCAGTATAGGACGTGAGAGTTCGATTCTTGAAAAAATAGTACTTGCCAAATCTCTTAGGAACAAAAAATTTGATCTTGCTCTCCTGTTCCCAAACTCCTTTGAGTCAGCCCTGATTGCGTGGCTTGCCCGCATACCTAGGCGCGTGGGTTATGCCACCGACGCAAGACGCCTGATTCTCACATTACCGGTATCGGTACCTGAGGACCGCAGGAGCAAACACGAAATATTCTACTACCTAAACCTTGTTGATCATATAGGCCGCTTGCATTCTAATACCCATTCAACAAATGAAGCAGGCCGAAAGGAACAACCCGGACTATTCCTTAAGGTCCCGGCCCAAGGGGAGTCAGGGGCCAGGCAGATACTTGCTCAAATGGGGTTGGATCAAGGGGCGTTACTCGTGGGGTTTAATCCGGGCGCCGCATATGGGCCGGCAAAATGCTGGCCGGTGGAAAAATTTGTATCTTTAGGAAAGGCCCTGGTCGAGCATTTCAAAAATTGTCATATATTAGTCTTTGGGACCGACAAGGAAAAATCTGTGGCAGAGGACATTTGCGGTCCTGTTGGTGAAAAAGGCCGCAATCTGGCAGGAAAGACAAGCCTTGCTGAGGCCATGGGGCTTATATCAAACCTCAATTTGCTTGTGACAAATGATTCCGGTCTTATGCATATTGGCGCAGCATTAGGAGTTCCTTTGGTTGCGATTTTTGGCTCTACAAATCCGGTTACAACAGGTCCATGGTCAAACAATAGTATTATAATTCGTCACGAACTTCCATGCAGCCCGTGTCTTAAACGCAGTTGCCCTACGGATTTTAAATGTCTGCTCGGGATTGAGGTTGAGGAAGTTTTACAGGCCTGTTTGGAACAAATAGAATTTAGAAATTAGAAATTGGGGAAAGATGAACTACTAAAAAAATGAACATCGAACATCGAATAGGGAAAAAGGACTTTATCCATGCGCTTCGTATCTTATAAAGGAACTTAGGGAGACCCAGAGATGGTTAAAACTCATTCAGCGTGTACCGTTGAATGTTCGGTATTGGATATTCGTTTTTCATTCGATGTTGGATGTTCGATGTTGGATGTTGGACGTTCATCTTTCAAAACAATTCCGTATGGCATAAATGTAACCCTGAATCCTGAATCCTGAACCCTGAGCCCTGAACCTTTAAACCTTTACAGAAATGAACATTAGAAGAGCAGTATTCCTCGACAGAGATGGAACCATTAATAAAGAAGTCGGTTATCTGCGCCGGATAGAGGATCTTGTCTTGATAGAAGGGGCAGGTTCGGGTATTCGTCTCCTCAATAAGTCCGGCTATAAAGTCGTTGTGATAACCAATCAATCCGGGGTAGCCAGAGGCTTCTTTAACGAAATTTTTGTCAGAAAGGTACATGAAGAGATGGCAAGGCGTCTTTCTAAAAGCAATGCCTATGTGGACAGGTGGTATTACTGCCCGCATCATCCAACTGAAGGGAAAGGAGAATACAGGGTAGAGTGTAGTTGTCGTAAGCCATCCCGGGGCATGGTAGATCTTGCCATCAAAGAATTAGGCATAGTGCCGGAGGAATCTTTTGTTGTGGGAGACAGGATTCGAGATTTGGAGATTGCCTGGCGTGTGGGGGCAAAGCCAGTACTTGTCTTGACCGGCTATGGAAAGGAGACCCTTTCACGGCTCTTGCCGGACCAGAAGGAGCGGTTGTCCCACATTGCATCTGATCTATTTGATGCCTGTGAATGGATATGCGAATACTGTTGGTAAAGCTCAGCGCTATAGGAGATGTAGTACATACACTTCCTGCCCTTGCCGCTTTGCGCAAGAGATATCCTGATGCACATCTAAGCTGGTTGGTGGATGAGGCAGCCTCTGACCTGCTTTGCTCTCATCCTATGCTGAATGAAGTAATAATCTACCCCAGGCGCAGGTTCGGAAAACTAGGCGGTAATCTGAGACAGTGGCCAAGGTTGATTAAAGAGGCCGGAAGTTTTATTAGTCACCTTCGCAGCAAAAGATACGATGTTGTGATAGACTTCCAGGGTCTGCTAAAAAGCGGTGTCTTGACCGGACTTTCTCGAGGGGCATGCAAGCTTGGTTTTGCAGAAGGGAGAGAGGGAAGTTCTATATTTCTGACGGACAAGCTTCCCCGCTATAATCCTGACGAGCATGCTGTGCTCCGCTATCTCAGGCTGGCCTCTTATCTGGATGCAGATATTAAGGAGCCTGAGTTTCCCTTAGCCATTGGAAAGGCTGACCTAGAGAGGGTAGACCAACTGTTGATGGAAGCAGGTACGGGAGATTGCCGCATACTTTGCCTTAATCCAGGAGCTACATGGGAAACAAAGAGATGGGCTCCAAAGGGATTTGCAGAAGTGGCAGACAGTTGTTTCGAGCGCTGGGATATGGTCCCTATTATAGTTGGAGGGCCGGGCGATAAGGGTCTTGCTTCCAATATTGCAATGTTTGCAAAGCATCCTGTTATTGATTTTACCGGTCTAACCAGCCTCAGGACCCTTGCTGCTTTGTACCAGAGGGTAGGGGCTGTGGTAAGTACTGATACAGGCCCTATGCATCTGGCAGCCGCAGCCGGAGCCCCGCTGGTTGCTCTGTTCGGACCCACGGCCCCATGGAGGACAGGTCCTTTTGGCAGGAAACAACAAGTCATTAGATTGGGGCTTCCATGCAGTCCCTGTTTTAAACGTCATTGTCCCGACCCGAAATGCATGATGGATATTTCTCCTGAGCAGGTGATCGAGGCGGTTGGAAGAATTGGGTGATCTGGTGATTGAGTGATTTGGTGATTTGGTGATTGGAGGTAGGTTTATGAGCAAGTCCATTAGTCCCGAACTATTAAATATTCTTGCGTGTCCCAAGTGTAAGGGTGATGTAAAGCTTACCGAAAATGAAGATGGGTTGATTTGTGAGAGTTGCGGTCTGCTGTACGAGATACGGGAAGGTATCCCCGTGATGCTGATAGATGAGGCTAAGCCTTATCCTGTAAATAAGAAGTAACCGTTCAGGGTCAAGGGACAAGAAAAAGATGAACATCGAACGTCCAACATCGAATTTTGAATGGGAAAAGATGAAGACTTATGACCCGGGAAGAAAGGCTGCTAATTATTGCAGGAGACGGTATATTAGTAACCGTTCACATTCCCTGGCAGCCGATAGGCTTTTGCAGGGTTTCAACCGCGGGCAGATTGCACCA
>JAGGRV010000374.1 GCA_021159445.1 Deltaproteobacteria bacterium
ACTAAATTCTTTGGCGGGACAAATGCTAACAGGTATGACTGATAAAAAAAAGCGCGATGAACTCATAATTAAATATGCACCTTTCGTTAAGAATATTGTCGAGAGGATTGCTTTGAGATTACCGAATCATGCAAATAAAGATGATTTAATCAGTGTTGGTATAATAGGATTGATATCTGCCTTAAAGAAATTTGATGAAACGAAGAATGTAGCATTTGCGACATATGCCAGACTTAGGATTCAGGGAGCTATTCTAGATGAATTGAGGTCAAGAGATGATGTCCCCAGATCGGCCAGAAACAAAGCTGCAAAGCTGGAAAAGGCATTTACGGCATTACAGGGGAAGCTCAGACGCCATCCAACAGATGAAGAGGTGTCAGATTTTCTCTGTATGTCAGTTGATGAGTATTATAAATTTCTTGATGAAGCAAGAGGAGTTTGCATCTTGAGTACTGATAATTTATCTCCTAATTATTGTGAAAAGTATGGCACCTATGATGTCTTAGAAAAAATGGATCAAAATAATCCTTATTCTATTCTAGCACATAATGAACTGAAAGAGACATTAAAACATGCAATAGATTCGTTGCCTCTAAAAGAGAGATTAGTTTTGTCCTTGTATTATTATGAGGAGTTAACACTAAAGGAAATAGGAATGGTAATGGAATTGACTGAGTCAAGAATTTGTCAAATTCATTCTCAGGCAATATTGAAATTAAAGAGTACCATGAAGAAAAATAGATATGATAAATTTATTTAATTACTACCTATTGAGCGATTAGCCTTTAGCGGTTAGCTATTAGTTTAATGATTAGAGGATGTTTTGCTATTACAAACTTTCACCAGTTGGGTGTTATTTCTAATTAGCGTAATGCCTTGATTTTTCGAAGCTAAACGCTAATGGCTAACAGCTAATCGCTCAACTTAGGTTATAGTATAAAAAAATGATTCTTTATTGAAAAATGAAAAGGGCATATTTTATAATAATTTTCTTTTTCACAATAATCCTCTTGCCATATAGTTATGCTATTACGCCAGAACAGATCATTGAATTGAAGAAGGCAGGAGTAAGTGATGAAACGATCCAGATAATGTTAGAGCAGGAGAAAGAGGGTACAAGAGTAATTAATGATGGACAAGGTAATGTATATATTATTTACTCCAATGGGAAGTCAGTGCGAAAAGGGAGGGCAGATATTAAGGAGGAAGAAAAAATAGAAAGGGCATGGAAGATGCTGGGGAATATCATAATTGATAAAAGACGGTAAAGCCTTTGCTCAAAAGGGGGTGTTGGAGGCATGGTCAGATCGCTTGATGTGCAGCAAATAATATTACAATCGAATGCTGTTGAGCGGGTTCAACAGGTTCAGCAACGGCACTCTGATATTCAGCAACAATACTTTGGAGATCAATTAGATAAACAAAAAACATTGTTAAAGGAAAAAATTAAAAATCTTGAAGAAAGCGAGCGACTTATGATTAAAGAGAAAGAGGAAAAGGAGGAGAGTCAACGTAAGAAAAAAAAGGACCCTAAGGGCAGCAAGCAAAAGAGTGAAAAAGAAGATTCCTCTGATGTCAGCAATGATCTATCTGCTGATGAGATTGGGGGAAAAGTAGACATAAAGGTATGAGATGGCTATAGAATTATTGCCGGCTATTCAAATTATTGCGGATTTAGTGCTATTTTTTGCCATTGTATTTCTTGTCCGAACAGTAAACAAAGAAATAAAGAAGAGATCCTTCGCAATAGATGCAGATCCTTTACCTGAATTCAAGAAGTTGATAGAAGATTCCCGGCATTCTGCTGATTATCTTTTGCAAACTTTAAATGAGGGTAGGAAATCTTTGAAAGAGATAGCATATGCCTTAGATGAAAAAGAGAAGAGATTGAGATTTCTTATAGAAGAGTCAGACAGCAAGTTTGAAGAAATGAAATTGGGCGATTCAAACCGTGGAGAAAAGTGTGGAGAGGTCATAAAGTTGGCCGAACAAGGTCTAGGTGAGAAAGAGATAGCCCATATGTTGAATTTAACAGAGGGAGAGATATGCCTTATTTTAAATCTTGATCGCAAAAAGAATGAAAATGCCTAACATCTTTAACCTTGTCCACTCCGATCTGATTTCGCAAATTAAGTCCCCCATTCCAGATTCAAAAAAAGAATTTTTTTTACCTCCTCTTTCTGTTAGTGAAGTTGTGGAAGCGGATGTCTTAGAAAAAGTTGGCGACAGAAAGTTGTTAATATTATTGAAAACGGCGAAGATTTTAGCGGATTCTGAAATACCGTTTAAGGGAGGTGAAAAAATTACGGTAAAAGTTGAGCAATTACATCCCAGGGTTATTCTTCGTTTCATGCAGAATGAAAAAAAGACAGAAGATTCCAGAATCTCTGATTATCTGAGGTTCTATCGTTCGAATCCAAAGGTACTCCATGACCTCTTTATGAAGCTAGGCAAGGTATTCAATCAAGAGAGCCTGGGGGAGCTAGTATCACATCTGGGAAAAGAGAACATAGAGAATATACAAAACATATTAGAATCTTTAATTATCTCTAAGGAAAGTCTGAATGATAAGCTTTTTTTAAAGAATTATATATACAAATTTGGCTATTTAATGGAAAAAGGGTTTAAAGATGCTGTAAATAGGGGCCTTGTTAAGGCTGCAAATCTAAATGATTCTTCCCAAAATCTTAAAGGATTTCTGATAAAGGTGTCTGATAAGCTTAAACTGTTGACGGAAACCAGGAATCTTCCAGCAGCAGAAAAGCTTTCTGCTTTTATTAACTCGTCATTAAAGACGATTGAATCCCATCAGGTGATAAATTATCTGTTTCAGGAGCATGAAGGCAAGTATCTATTTCAGATTCCTATATTATTTCCGGAAAATATGGGATTTGCGGAAATCTTTATTAAATTTGAAGATAAGAATTCAGAAGGCAGAAGTCGGCAAAAGCAAAAGTGTGTCATGTTTCTGTTGAATATGGATGCATTGGGTGACATTATTATTGATGCGAAAATTGTGGAAAAGAATATAGGCTGTATTTTGAAATGTAAGCATAATGAGTTACGCAATTTTATATTGCCTTTTTTGGATAAATTACACGAAAGACTTAAGGATCTGGAATATAAAGTAGACTACCTTGAGTGTGTGGTAGATACGGATATTTTAGAAAGCGATGAATATCGCGAGTTTCAAGGCCTATTTGCGCAAGAAAAGGTAGATCTTTTGGTATAATTACTTTGAAATGAAAAGGTATTTTCGATGGACAGGCATAAGAAAAAAAATACTATAGCGGCTGCCATAAAATATGATGACAAAAGGGATGCAGCACCAAAGCTAACTGCTAAAGGAAGGGGTTCAATAGCTGAAAAGATTATAAAACTGGCCATGGAGCATAATATACCTATAAGGGAAGATCCTGCTCTGGTACAGATCTTAAGCCGACTTGATATCGATGAACAGATTCCTCCTGAGATTTATAAGGCTATTGCTGAAATATTGGCTTTTGTTTACTCAGTCAATGAGCAATAT
>JAGGRV010000593.1 GCA_021159445.1 Deltaproteobacteria bacterium
TTTGAAACCTGAAAAAGGCTGTTGGCTGTCAGGGGGGAAAGTGAATAATTACGTTATAGTTAATTAGCAAATAACGTTCCCTTGTGTCCCTTGATCATTTTTTTGCCCCCATCCACCGCCGCCCGGCGTATTTATGATCAGCCTTTACCCTTTCAAGGCAAATGAAGTCGGAAAGCGGCCTTTTCAATGCCGACTGCGGAAATATGGATTGCGTGTTTCAGGGTCTCCGGTAATTCCGTCATTTATTCAACTACCCAGACCGTACAGTTACGCGCATAGTTAACGATCTTGCTGGAGACACTGCCAAAGAGAAATTCCTCGCTTCGTGAAAGCCCTTGTCTTCCAACGACTATGGTGCTGTATTCGGTTTCGTCCATTTCTTCCAGAATACATTGTCCCATGGATGGACAGTAGCGCAAGGTAGAGCGAACCGAAACCACGCTGGGATCAAAACCACGCTGTATCAATATCTGACGGTAGTCTTCAAGCATTTTATCAACTTTCTTTTTATACTGGCTGAGCCATTTCTCCTTTTCATCGGCTGTAGGAAAGTAATCTTCTTCTGGTTCATTAATTACATGCAGGACAGTAACTCTGAAGCCCTCTGCGCCTTCCAGAAGTTGAGCCACATATAAAACCGCACGACGGGCATTCTCTGACTCATCAACTGCAATAAGAATATTCTTATTGAAAGTATGCTTTTTATTCATGCTTTTTCCCCCTTGCAAGTGCTAATGTATTTTTAATTGTGCCCGTGAACTCTTCTAAATCTTCCAGCAACTGACTGGTGCTATCATAAAACCAGTTGGTTCCACTTGCAAAATGCATGAGCACCCTGTTAAGGGTTTCAGGTATATAAGGATAAACCTTTTTTAAATTTGCCACACGATTGTGAAAAACAATATTAACATCATCATCTGTCAGTAAACTTAAAGCAGGATGGTTTTGTTTCTTAAGATCAGTCATCATTACGTCGCCCATTCCTACCAAAAATATTAAAATATTACCCAAACCAAAGAGATCATAACCATATATATTCTCTCTCTGGCGGTAATTATAGTCAAAGTCTATCCAGGTGAAATCTCCGCTAGCCCTGTCAATTAAAATATGATCTCTACGAATATCGCCGTGCTTTTCACCATTTTCGTGTAAAAATTTAATCGCCTTAATACACTCAATATATTTACTTAAGATGTCAGGAAACAGCTCATAAAAATAAGCCTGATGATCAGACTCTAAATTTTGCAAATAAGCATGGAGAGTTTTTCCCTTAATAACGTCCAGTACTCTAACTACATTTCCTTTTTCATCCTCTACTGCGTATCCCTGCATGAAATTCTTATGACCGGCTACCAGCCTTAAGATGCGTGCCTCTTTTTTAGGGCTTCTAAAGCACTCCCATGGAATACCTGCTATAGTAGCCATAAACTTTTCATAAAAAACAAGCTTTATTATCTTCCTGCTTCCATCGGTTAAATCAATTGATCGTTTAACCCAAAATTTTTCCTGATCATCAATCCCGAAACGTCCTTCCTTTGCATTATGCAGGATCAGGAAGGGTTTTTCATCAAGAATAACCACACTTCCATATTCAACACGAAAAAAATCCGAGGTGTCTTTGAAAATTTTAAACCGATAATTCTCAGGGCGAGGAGAGGCCCAACGCGCTACCATTTGATGAAGAGTCTCTTGGGATATAGATTTTGCCATAAATAACTCTCTCTTCTTGGGCGATTCAGAAAGCCAACCTACAAGTACCATATATTTGAGAAAAAAGTTACTTTATAAGGGCCAGGATGTCAAAATTTGCCAAGAATTGGATGCCCCAAAGCGTCTTGAATGGCCGCAAATGATGTTTTCTATTTGCCTGGAGCGATTCCATTTTTTTACCCCCATCCACCGCCACCCGGCGTATTTATGATCAGCCTTTCCCCTTTCAAGGCATTGAAGGTACATCGGCCGGGAAGCTCTATTGTTGTGCCGTCAATTCGCCTCAACAGATTTGACCCGCACTTCCCGTCATTCCCGCCGCCTATTCCCTTTGGTGGAAGGCGTCTCCTTTCAGATTGAATGGATACAACTGCATCTTCCAGGAAAAGAAATTCCCGGGCAAGACCCATCCCTCCCGGATGAAAACCCTCTCCCCCTGAACCGTCCCTTAGAGCGGTCTTCACGACCCTTATCGGATAGGCGCTCTCAAGGGCTTCTACCGGAGTGGTGGCCGTGTTGGTCATATGTACCTGAACCGCACTTGCTCCGTCACACTTTGGGCTGCCGCCCATTCCGCCGGCAATGGTTTCGTAATAGGTTTTTTTCTCCCATCCGATTGCAAGATTATTCATGGTGCCCTGTCCCTGGGCAGGGATTTGAGCAGGTAAAAGATTCTTTAATGCAAGGAGGAGCACATCAACAATCCTCTGGGATGTCTCCACATTCCCGGAGCTGACTGCCGCCGGTGGCCTTGGGTTGAGGAGAGAACCCTCAGGTGCTGTCACCCGCACGTTTTCGTAACACCCGTGGTTTGGCGGGATGTCCGGAGGCAGAAGGCATCTGAGCACATAATATACCGCTGACCTGGTTACGCTCAGGGGTGTATTGGCATTTCCCCTGCTCTGAGGGGCTGTGCCTGTAAAATCCGTTTCAAAACTCGCACCTTGAATCCGGATCTTTACATGGATGGGAATGGGATTATCTTCATCCTCCAGATACTCAATCGCTTCTGCCTCCCCATCAGGCAAGTCAAAGAGATGGGCCGTCACTCTCGATTTGGCATAGTCAATAATGGCCTCTACGAATTTGTCAAAGGCCCTTTCCCCATAGCGGTCTATGAAATCAATACACCTTGATACGCCGAGGCGGTTTGCCCCCACTTGGGCATTCAAATCGCCAATACGTTCCGCAGGGTTTCTTGTCTCCTTTTCAAAAACTACTCGCACATGATCCTGGATGACACCTCTTTTCACAAACAGGACAGGAGAGATGACAATGCCCTCTTCATAAAGGGTACTGCTCGATCCCGGCATGGACCCGGGCGTGTCGCCGCCTACGTCAGCATGATGTGCCCGGTTGACGGCATATCCCTTCAGCTTGCCCTCCCAGAAAAAAGGTGCGATCAAGGTAATATCCGGCAGATGAGATCCACCCCGGTACGGATCGTTCACAATGACCTGATCCCCTGGACTCAGTTCGGGGAAGTCAACCGCAACGGCCTTCACAGCCGACGGCATGGCCCCGAGGTGTACAGGGATGTGCTCGGCCTGGGCAATGAGACGACCCCTGGCATCAAACACGGCACAGCTTTCATCCAGACGCTCCTTGATATTCGGAGAAAAGGCAGTCCGCCTGAGATTTGCCCCCATTTCTTCGGGAATGGCCAAGATGAGGTGCTTGAAGACTTCAAGTGTTACCGGGTCAAGGATGGACATGCTTTTTTTGTAAGCGTTCACAGGGCACCGCATCTGCTTTGTTGTTGGGCACTTGAAGTACAGGGAGTACGTCTGCGTACCCGTACGCCTTGCATCTGCAG
>JAGGRV010000229.1 GCA_021159445.1 Deltaproteobacteria bacterium
GAATACAACAAAAAATCCTGTTAATTTTTGTTCAACTTATTTATCTCCCGTTCCTAAGTCTGTTTCTTAATTTTTTTCCCATTCAATATTCGATGTTGGACGTTCGATGTTCGATGTTCGATGTTCATTAATCCATTGTAACCTCTTTAATCCAGACTTGCGGTACGATTAATTGATCTCAAAACAGGTTGGAGATAATCTCATACCCACCAATCCAGGAGCCGATCATGCTACCGAGGCCTGGAAGCAAAAAAGCCAAAAAGACTTTAAGCAGCTTGTTTTTCCACCAGCCGATCAGCGTGGACATGTCTTCAAGTACTGTTTCAAATTCCCTGACCACTGGCGGCTGAACCAAAACTTGGACAAAGGCGGTGACATAGCCGGCACCAATGACAGGCGTCAGGCTGGTCACAGGCGCTGCGGCAAAGGCGGAGACAATGGTAAGCGGGTGAGCTAAGGCCAGCATTGCCCCTATGGAAGAAGGAATGCCGTTAGCCAAGATCCAGTAAATAATATTATCACCAGCTACATCGCACCCTTTGTTCCATGCGATTGCTCCGAGAGAGGCAAGGATTATCGCAGGGAGAGACCAACCCAGAACCTTCCATATCGGGGAGACAGGCGGAATAACATTAATCTCCTCCATCTGGGCATGCCTGTCTTCCAGTAACGCCTTTTTGATTCCCTCGACATGGCCGGCTCCCACTACTGCAACGATTCGCTCTCCCTCTGCGTTCTTGATTCTTTCGGATAAAAACGTATCTCGTTCGTCGATAAGGACCTGCTTCAGCTCCGGCAGGGCCTGCCCCAGTTCCAGCATAAGTTCTGAAAGGACATCTGTTTTCTTTAATTCGTTCAGCTTTTCTTCGGTGATTTCAGTCCGATCAAACAATCCAGCGAATAGACTGGCCAGCAGATAGTTTTTCTTGAAAAAGGATGTAGCATGCCAGGCCCGCCGCAGAGTGACCCTGACATCGCGGTCGCACAGGGCTATGGGAATCCCTTTTCCCTCCGCAGTCTTCACTGCCACCAGAAGTTCTGTGCCAGGTAATACCCCAAGCTGGTTTCCCAACTTTTTCTGGTACGAAGCCAGCATCAGGTTAAACAACAGGGTACTGAGCTGCTTTTTGCGGATGATTTCCTTAAGATCCAGAGATTCCCAACGTTTCTTTTTGGACAGCGCATCGTACCTTTTGGCATCAAGTTCCACGCACACGCAGTCCGGCATTTCGCTTTTAATCACCCTGCGGACCAAATCGACCGAATCCTTAGAGATATGAGCCGTGCCGACAAGGATAATCTCCCTGGTTCCCAGATGGATGACCTGTACGTCCGAGGGATAATCTCTGTTTAATCGTTCTTGATCCAGCATCAATGTTTTTCCAATAAAAGTGCCTAAAGTGAACTAAAGTTTGAAGTGCCTAAAGTTAAGGTATCGCTTCGCTCCATCTATTTATATTAACCACGTTGGAAGCGCACACTACAACTTTAGGCACTTTAGCTCACTTTAGGCACTTTAGCTCACTTTTCTTCTATGATGAGGTAACTCCGATCACCTCTTCAATGGTGGTTATCCCTGAAAGAAATTTTCTGCAGGCATCGTGCTTTAGTGTCCTCATTCCCTCTTTGAATGCCTGCTTCTTGATGGCTTCTTCATTTTCTTCCGAGTTGATCATTTCTCTGATTGTATCAGAGACAGAGAAGACCTCGTAGATCCCGATCCTGCCCCAATAACCCGTATTGCGGCAGCGGCTGCAGCCCATGCCCTTTTTCGCCTGTGCGTGTTCTGATGCTTGGTAGCCAAAGGCCCTTAGCCGATCCGCCGGAATCATTACCGGTTTACCGCACGATTTGCAGACCATACGCACAAGCCGTTGTGCTACAATTCCTATCAGGGTGGATGCTATAAGGTAAGGATCAAGGCCGAGGTCCTTCAACCTCGTAATCGCGCTGACAGCATCATTGGTGTGCAGAGTGGAAAAAACCAGGTGGCCGGTCAAGGCTGCCTGTATGGCATACCGAGCGGTTTCACCATCCCGTATCTCCCCGATCATGACGATGTCCGGGTCCTGTCTCAGTATGTTCCTGAGTATTGAAGCAAATGTCACATCTATTTGTGGCTGGACTGCTATCTGATTAAACTCTTCGCAAACCATCTCAATGGGATCTTCCACAGTAATAATATTGATATCCGGTGAGCTGATGTGTCGAAGTGTAGAGTAAAGCGTGGTAGACTTTCCACTTCCAGTTGGTCCTGTAATAAGTACTATACCGTGGGTATTCCGTATAAATTGCTCGTAGACATGAAGGTCCCTTTCTGAAAATCCAAGCTTGTTTAAGTCGCTGAAGAGTATCTCTGCACTTTGCAGCCTCAGTACAACCTTTTCACCAAAGGCAACCGGTATAGTAGAGACCCTGACTTCTGCCTCATCCTCCTTCCAGGCAACTTTCAAACGACCATCCTGAGGCCGGCGTTTTTCCGCTATATCCAGCCTGGACATGGTTTTTATTCTGGTGCATATTGGTTCGTGTACTACCCTGGGCAGACGGTAAATGGTATGCAGAATTCCGTCTATGCGAAGGCGTATCCAGGACTGTGTTCGCTTTGGCTCTATGTGAATATCGCTGGCACGCTGATCCAGGGCATACTGAAAAAGGTGATCCACTGCCTTGTGTATGTATTTGTCTGAGGATGCGATATCCGGAGCTGCCAGCCGCACATACTGTTCCAGGTTGGATATATCCGCTGTTGGAATTTTGAGCACATTTTCAGCAGCAGCAATGGATTGTTTGAAGTCAAAGAATTCACTTATAATGCGCTCGATGTCTCTGCGGGGAGCCACTGAGATACGGGTCATGGCCTGACATGCCCTCTCGACATCCTGTTGAAGCTCTTGATCTTCGGGGTCGTAGCAGACTATATCGAGCTTTTCATCGTCCCACGAAAGAGGCAGCACCAGGCGCTTTTTGGCAAAAGAGGCCGGAAGAGTCTTTGTCACTACCTCCATATCAAGACGTAAAGGGTCCAATCGCCTGAACGTCCACTTATGATCCTTTGCTATAAGAGAAATAATATCTGCTTCCTCAAGATTAGTGTCAGGAGAATCCGCCCGGGGGAGTTTCAGCGAATTCAGCCATTGAACAAGATCCTGGTCCTTCCGTTTAGGTATGGAGAGCATGGGTGTTAATTTAGCGATTTGCTCTTTTGATAGAAGCCCTTCCTCTTCAAGGAGTTGGAAGATATAGTCAGGATCGTAGTATGGATGAGACATGAGCCTGTGAGTCCTTGTGGTCTTAACTTTGATTACACTGCTCTTTTTATATCGGCTTAAATCTCTTAGGTCTGAAGTTCGAGATATTGATTCCAATTACCAGGAGTGAGATTATAATGTTTGTAAGCATTCACAGGGCACCGCATCTGCTTTGTTGTTGGGCACTTGAAGTACAGGGAGTACGTCTGCGTACCCGTACGCCTTGCATCTGCAGCACCCTGTAAACGCTTACAGTTCGGTGG
>JAGGRV010000140.1 GCA_021159445.1 Deltaproteobacteria bacterium
CCGCGGTTGAAACCCTGCAAAAGCCTATCGGCTGCCAGGGAGTGTGAACGGTTACACAGAGAGGTAAACACAAATGACTAACAAGGTAAACACACAAATCACAAATGTAATGGCCAGGGAGATTCTGGACAGCCGTGGTAATCCCACTGTGGAAGCTGAGGTGAGTCTGGCATGCGGGGTTACTTCCAGGGCAGAGGTGCCATCAGGGGCGTCCACCGGCTCTCGTGAGGCACTGGAAATGCGTGACGGCGACGCCGAACGTTTTGGAGGCAAAGGCGTACTCAAGGCAGTGGGTCACGTAAACGGAGTTATCAATGATACAATAAAAGGCAGGGATGCTTGCCATCAGGCGATGATCGATAAAGTGCTCATCGATCTTGACGGCACACCCAACAAGGCCAATCTCGGGGCCAACGCCATCCTGGGCGTATCCCTGGCCGTGTCAAGGGCAGCGGCAATGGCTGCGGGGCTTCCTCTTTACCAATATCTCGGCGGTGCCTGCCCCGGGCGTCTGCCTGTGCCCATGCTCAATATTATGAATGGGGGAGCCCATGCACGTTGGCAGGGCTCTGATTTTCAGGAGTTCATGGTTTGCCCTTATGGCGCAGGAAGCTTTCGGGAAGCACTCCGTTGGGCTAGTGAGATATACCACGCATTACGCTCAGTGCTGATGGACGCCGGCCACCACGTGGGCATCGGAGATGAGGGTGGCTTTGCGCCCAATGTCTCCTCCAACGAGGAACCCCTGGAAGTCATTGTCAAAGGAATCGAGAAGGCCGGTCTCAGGCCGGGCACTGATGTGGGCATTGCCATGGACCCAGCCTCAAGCGAGTTCTTTAAGGACGGCCAATACAATCTGCGCACAGAAAACCGGACATGCTCTTCCAAAGAGATGGTGGACTACTATGAAAAGCTTGTCAACGCCTACCCGATCTGCTTGCTGGAAGACGGCCTGGCCGAGGATGACTGGGACGGCTGGCAGATCCTCAACCAGCGTCTGGGCGGAGTGATCGAACTGGTGGGAGATGATCTTTTTGTCACGAACGTGGAATACATAGCCAGGGGTATTCGTGAAAATTCTGCCAATTCCGCCCTTATCAAACTTAACCAGATCGGCACCCTGACTGAGACCATTGAAGCGGTAAGGATGTGCCAACAGGCAGGATGGGGGGCATGTGTCTCGCACCGCAGTGGAGAGACCGTGGACAGCTTTATCGCCGACATGACCGTGGCCCTGGATACCGGGCACCTCAAGACCGGCGCACCTGCCCGGGGTGAGCGGGTCGAGAAGTATAACCAGTTGATGCGCATCGAGGAAGACCTGGCCGGCGCTGCCCGGTATGCAGGCAAGGATGCTTTTATACGCCCTGTGCGTTTCTGAGCTTTGCGAAAAAAAACGAGGATCTTAGAGAATACCATGCCTAAAAAAAGACCTGTCTGCCTTATAATAATGGACGGCTGGGGCATTGCGCCGGCTGATGAAAGAAATGCTCTGGCAAGAGCCCATACGCCTAATCTTGATAGATATCTATCCGAGTTCCCCAATGCTGTTTTAAGGGCACACGGCCTTAATGTAGGACTGCCCGAAGGTAATCAGGGTAATTCGGAAGTCGGCCATCTTAACATCGGTGCCGGCAGAATAATAAAACAGATGCTTGTGCGCATTAACAGCGATATTGAGGATGGGAGCTTCTATGAGAATGAGGTCCTTAAAGGTGCTGTTGATCATTGCAGGAAAAACAAATCAAACCTCCACCTTATGGGCCTCATACAGGACCAGGGTGTCCATGCCGTCACCAGTCACTGCAACGCCCTGCTTATGCTTTGCAGCAGGATGGATTTTGATAATGTTTATGTCCATATTTTTTCAGATGGACGCGATACTCCGCCCAGGTCCGCAGCAAAATATATAGAAGCTCTGGAGGCCGGAATAAAGAAGGCAGGCAGGGGGAAAATCGGTAGCATTATCGGAAGATACTATGCCATGGACCGTGATACGAACTGGGACAGGGTCAAGATCGCATACGACGGCCTCACTGAACTGAAAGGCATAGTCTGTAAGGACTGGAAAGAGGCCATTGAGAACGCTTATGCCGCCGAAGAGACCGATGAGTTTATTAAGCCGAGAATAATCAAAGGGTTCCCGGGAATTAAAGACGGCGACGCAGTGATCAACTTCAACTTCAGGCTCGACCGGGCAAGAGAGATCACCCATGCCTTTACTGATACGAATTTCAAGGGATTTGAGAGACATAAACTTGATATAAAATATGTAGGCTTTACAGATTACTATGATGATGGTGAGTTTGAAATAGCATTTCCTCCGGTGAGGCATAAGAATATCCTCGGAAAGGTCCTGAGCGATCATGGGCTTAAGCAACTGAGATGTGCCGAGACAGAGAAATACGCACACGTGACCTTCTTTTTTAACGACTTCAACGAGATCCCATTTGAAGGTGAGGACAGGATAGTGGTACATTCTCCCAAGGTAGCAACCTACGATTTGCAACCGGAAATGAGTGCTTATGAGATAAGAGATAAGCTCCTGGAGGCTATTGCCGCTAACAAGTATGACGTGATTATCTGCAATTTCGCCAATGCCGATATGGTGGGCCATACCGGTGTTTTTGATGCAGTCGTCAAGGCCGGGGAGACTGTGGATCAGTGCGTAGGTGCTATCACTGATTCTGTTCTTGCAAAAGGGGGCGCGGTTATCATAACTGCCGACCACGGAAACGGTGAATGCATGTTGCTGGATGACGGCTCTCCCATGACGGCTCACACAACCAACCCGGTCCCTGTTATTGTCTGCGGTGCCGGCGACGTTGAGCTGATAAAGGATGGCAAGCTCTGTGATCTTGCACCTACTTTGCTTAAGATACTGGGTGTTGATCAACCTGCGGAGATGACCGGAAGGCCTTTGTTTTAAGATGAACAGCTATTAGCAGTTAGCTTTTAGGTGTTAGTAACCTATTTGGAAAACACCTGCCCGCCATCGCGAGCTCAGGCGAGGCGGGCGGGACAGCAAATTAACCGCTAACCGCTAAAGGCTAAACGCTCAATTTAGGTAAAAGCAAGGTTTGGGGGGAGCATTACTAGAGGATGTCTGAAAAAAGCATAACTCAAAAAAGCCAGTGGACAAAACACGATATACTCCATGTGATCGCCATGGTTCTATTGACTTTATTTTTTTCAGGGAAAGCAGGCTCAATGACTGAAATTTTTCGACAATTGCTTGTCAGCTTTCTATATGGTTTCGGCATTGTCTATCTCTTCATCGGGCTCACAAAAAAGATGTTCAAATACAATCCTACTCGTGTACATATAATCAAATGGGCTACAAGTCTCGCAGCCCTTGTAGCAGCGTCCCAGTTTGTGCAGGGGGTATATCAGACCTACATTGAGGCCACATCTTTGCTTGACTAATGCTCCAATAGTAGTTTATCCATAGTAACTATGGAACGTACAATAAATAACTTAAACAAATTAACGTCTTTTTTGCCGTCTTCTTCG
>JAGGRV010000520.1 GCA_021159445.1 Deltaproteobacteria bacterium
CCAAAATCACGCCACGCACAAAAGCCATCATTGCCGTGGATTATGCGGGCCAGCCCTGCGAGTATGATCGGTTGCATGACATTGCTGATAGAAATGCTTTGACCTTGGTTGCCGACGGTTGTCATGCCCTTGGAGCCGAGTACAAAGGGAAAAAAGTGGGATCACTGGCAGATATGACCGTGTTCAGCTTTCACCCGGTCAAACACATTACTACAGGCGAGGGCGGCATGATCACCACGGACAATCACGAGTATGCGGAGAAGCTTAGACTTTTCCGCAACCACGGCATCACCCGCGATCCCAAGCAATTCGCTTTCTCAGAGGAAATCTCTGCACCCTCTGCTCCAAGCTCTATGCTCCATGCTCCATGCGCTCTGCCCTTCTATTATGAGATGGTCGATTTGGGTTATAACTACCGAATCACTGATTTTCAGTGTGCCCTTGGCATTTCCCAGTTGCAGAAGCTGCCGGAGTTCCTGGAGCGCAGGCGCGAGATAGCTGCGCGGTATGATGAAGCTTTTGCAGATAAGGACACGATTCAGCCCTTATCAGTCCGGCCGGATGCCTCGCATGCATATCACCTGTATGTGATAAGACTTGCCGATGGTTTGGATAGGGCTCTAATTTTCCGAGAGCTGCGCGACAAAGGAATTGGCGTGAACGTTCATTATATTCCCGTACATCTACATCCATATTATAAAGAAAAATTTAATACAGGCAAAGGATCATGCCCTGCGGCTAAGGCCGTCTATGAACGTATTATCTCTTTACCAATGTTCCCAGGAATGACGGACGAGGATGTGGAAAAAGTGATTGGAACTGTAAAAAATATCGTTATGAAATGAAGCCTTGTGCTCCATGCTCTCTGCTCCATGCTCTATGCTCCATGCGCTTTGTGCCGATGTTTCCGGGAATGAGTGAAAGTGATGTGAACAGACTGATTAATGCCGTTAAGGAAGCTATATGGCATGCAGTTGAATCTTTGAAATGGAAATTTACTTGATCTTTGTGTTTATAAGATGAGGACATAGAGAATTGCCGATTAAAAAAGAGATTGAGTTTGTTCTTCCTTTTAGTCAAGAAGATAGGTATAGGCATTATCATCTTAGGATTAGAAACGAAGTTATCGACTTTGTGGTGCAATACGAAACTCTCATAAATGGCAAATGGTTTCCTGTAGTAAGATATGATACGTCTCATGGTTTTGCTCACAGAGATCTTCTTAACCTGAAAGGAGAAAAGCGCAAAACACCTGTTTTTGTTAGTGATAAAAATGATGCTCTGACTTTTGCAGAAAATGATATTAAAGATAATTGGGAGGTATACAAGCAAAGATTTATACAGGAGGCAAAGAGATGAGAGAAAGAGAACTGATAGAAAAGAATATGACTTTAAGTATTGAATTTAGCAAATATATTTTTGAACACCCAAAATTTGAAGATAAGATACCGAAAGGGGCGCAAGTTGTGCTCCTTCCTGAGTATGATGAAGAACTGTCTGCTTATAATCTAATGATAGCAGAAAAGCAGAGAGAAAAAGGACAGCCTGTAGTGTATGTGAAGATCGAGAAATTATTAGCTCCGAGGCTATCAAGGGTTTCCAAGGCTGCGCTGGAAGTAAAATATGGCTAAATACTGGTTCTATGAAATGGTGGATCTGGGATATAATTACCGAATTACCGACATCCAGTGCGCCCTTGGCATTTCCCAGTTGCAAAAGTTGCCCGAATTTCTTCGGCGCAGACGCGAGATCGCCGCCTTATACGACGAAGCCTTAGAGGCCATCCCCGGAACAGAACCTCTCGGGCTTCGCGCCGACGTCTTACCGGCCATGCAAAGCGCATGGCGCATGGCGCAAAGCGAAGATCGCCCTTCGCCCTCTTCTTCTGACCCTCTGCTCTCTGCCCTCTGCTCTCTGCACAGTTATCATCTCTATGTGGTCAGGGTTAATCCAGGCGCTTCGGGGGTTAATCGAACAGCGTTTTTCACCAACTTGCGTGAAAGAGGCATTGGTGTAAATGTGCATTACATTCCCGTTCACTTGCATCCATTCTACCGTAATTGCTTTGGAACAGGCCCAGGACTTTGCCCTGTTGCTGAAGCTGCTTATGAGCAAGTTTTATCACTCCCGATGTTTCCGGGCATGACTGATGACGATGTGGAAAATGTAATTAAAATGGTTCAAAAAGTTATTGATCATTACAAAACCGGAGCTTGTTAATATATGGATAACTTTACGAAACAGATGGAAATCAATTAAATACAGAAATAATCCGCAACGAGGGATTATTGAAATCCCTGCAGACGGATAAAATTTGTTGAACCAATCACCAACTTAAAAGGATAGATGAAATATGGATACAAGGACAATAAACATAACATTACCTTTAGGGGCATTTTCAGCGCTTAAAAAGACGCCGGATGAATTTGCAAACGACATTCGGCTGACGGCGGCGGTTAAATGGTATGAGATGGGAGTTGTATCCCAGGAAAAGGCCGCTGAAATTGCTGGATTGTGCCGCGAGGATTTTCTCATATCGTTATTAAGATTTCGAGTTTCACCTTTTCAGTACACGGCCGAAGAAGTCCTTCAAGAGGCAGGTTATGAATAGAAACCTGGTTATCAATGCCTCTCCAATAATACTGCTCGGGAAAGCCGATCTTTTGAAAACAATAAGTCCATTAGCCAAGACGTGGATAATACCGAATGGCGTTATCCATGAAGTTCAGGCCAAAAGACCGATCGATCCATATTTGTCAGATCTTGCATCTAATTCTGAGGTTGTGCGGCAAACTGTTTTAAACATTCATTCTTCAATAGCCGCCTGGGATCTTGGTCGGGGTGAAAGCGAGGTTTTGACATTGGCATTGGAAAAACCTCGTACGAGAGTTGTTCTAGATGATTTGCAGGCGCGTAAATGCGCTGAACTTTTCAAAATCCCCTTGATCGGCACTCTGGGGTTAGTTGTTTTGGCTAAACGAAAAGGCTTGGTTCCCCTTATCAAGCCTGTTATCGAATGTCTAATCACAGTTGGATTGTACATCAATTCTGCCATACTCACTCGCATATTGGTTGGAGTTGGTGAGGCAGATCAAAGGGATAATGAAAAATCTTGAAAATGAACCAATCAACAAATCAACAAGCCACAAAAATCCTCATCCGAGCCGACGCCACCACCCAAATGGGCACAGGTCATATCATGCGCTGCATCGCATTGGCCCAGGCTTGGCAGGATCAGGGAGGCAATGTAATTTTCTTGAGCCATTGTCACAGCGAAACCTCGTGCCAGCGTATCCTGGACGAGGGATTTGAATTTATCCCCATCGAAAAACCGCATCCCGAGATCTTTGATCTTGGTCACACGATTGAAATGCTCGAACAATTCAAAGATAATAAGAAGCGCCAAAAAGCTTATCAATAAGTAGCAGATTCAAACAGAAGATTCTTGAGGACAACAAAATGAAGAAAACCACCTGGCAGATTACGAC
>JAGGRV010000138.1 GCA_021159445.1 Deltaproteobacteria bacterium
CATGCCACCATGAAAGCAACTTGCCAAATTAACGTTAATTAAATTAATAAACTAACTCCGTCCTCTAAATTGCCGCGACAACGCCCCGTTCCTGTTGGCTGTGATAGAACAGCACGGGATCGTGTAATCGCATCTCTTTGAGGCTATTCCGTGCGACAGGAATACTCACCACAGAATCCAAACCGAGTAACCAGACACAGCAGGTCGTATCGCCCCAAAGGGTCTTGGTTTCGATGACCTTGCAGATACGGTCATGAATTGTGCTGTATTGCCAGATACTTTCGACTCCCATGATCAGTCTGTTCCATTACTTTGTTTCATTTTCTGTTCGCCGAATAGTAACGACAAACCGGTTCCCGTCATGATCGTCCACAAAATCAATGTCCGGGTATTCTTTCAATGCCCGGATGATGCCACTGCCGATGCCGCGGTACGGTAGGATTTTCGTGGCATAGGATGCCAAAATCGGATTGCGGATATTTGAGTTTCCCATTTTGATATTTTCAACAGTCAAGTTATTTGGGAGATGCCCCGGGCTAATAATTTCTACGCGATCAGAAAAAATCAATATCCTTACAGGCGCAGAAACAAAGTAGTCCCGGTGAATTAAGGCATTGGCAATCAGCTCTTCCAGAACGATCCTTGGAATTTCCGGCTCACCTGGAGCGTTAACACCTTGATCCCCTTGGACGTGCCGTATATTGCCAAGAATAAAACCTATGCTTTTTTGAAAAACATCCGCAATTTTCCCGGTAATATCCTGGCTGTCGATATAATTGGTCTCATGGATTGCCTTGCCGGGAAATGCGATTGCCTTAGTGATGAACACGGGTAGTCTGAGGCTGGGATTCCTGGCGAACATCAACGCTCCGCTGACATTAAAAATGCCGTTCTCCATCAGGTTCATGTTTTCCAGTAAAACCGGCAGTGGCAAACCTTGGTCATCCAATGATTCGCTGATATGCTTTTCAAAGAAAGCTTTGAAATAATCCGTATCCAAGTCGGCAATATTCAGTCCCCGCACCGGAATTTCATCTCCATGTATCAATCCAGCGCTTTGATAAAGCCGCTGAATCTCTTCTCTGGACGTTGCCTTACGTTTGTCCCCGGCGCTCTTAACCCAGATAACGCCGTTCTTATCCATATAAGGTTTACTGACGCCGTTCGGCACAACAATCCGCATAACCAACCCGTTCGGTGTGGCAATGTTTTCGGTTTGCGGATTAATGGACGGTCTGACCTGTTGGGAAGCCGCATTGGATACAAGCTGATTCAGCCGCCCCATATTTTCCCATGTCAAGCCAGCAAATGTACCATCATTGCTCACCCCGATGAATATGTCACCGCCGCCTGAATTGCTAAACGCCACCATTTCCTGGGCCAGAGAAATATCGTTGGTAACATTGGCCTTAAACTGGTGTTTGCTGTCCTCATCCCTGCCGATGATCTCTAAGAGCTCTGTGGTTTCCATATCTCGTATCTCCTTCTGCGTTGCCGGAATGCCTCCTCGCCCCCCTCCATGATGTCAACGATCTCCTGTTGCAGCTTCGGACAGTCAATACTGCCGATTGTCACATGAACCATGTCATCGGAATAGGAGCAGGAAACGATCTGCTCTGCATCACCGAGTACCGGGAAATTGGCGTTATGGGTGGCGAATATGAACTGCGTCTTGGGCTTGAGACTGCGGACAAGCTTGATCACATCCTCGTAAATAGTCTGGTTATCCAGGTCGTCTTCCGGCTGGTCGATGATAAAAACATCGTTTTCCTGTTGGCTCAAGACGAACAAGATCAACGCTGAGGCCCGTTGCCCCAAGGAGTGGTGCTTCAGTTCCTTGCCGCGATACTCGATGGTAAACCGGTTGGGAACCTGCCATGTCAAAAACGCAGAAAGATTTTCTGTAAAATATTCTGCAAAGACTTGAGCTGAAGCACCGACTTCCGTCTTGACTTTATCAAAATCCTTATACATAGCCCCAAAATCGGAAAACGCCTCAACCACCGACGAAAAAGTCGTCTCCCGGATACGGCTGCCACGGAAAATGTCCTTCATAAACGCGACAAAAGAGGCCTTGTCCCCCTTGAATTCCGCTTTGATTTCAAGAGAAGAATGGCTATTGTTGACCTTGTCCAGCTCGACTTGGATTTCCTTGTACTCCTCGAGCCAGAGATCATTGAGCAGGGCAATTTCAATTAAAAGTTCCTGTTTCAGGCTCTTACGACTAGACTCCTGCTTATCCAAGGCCCTAAGCATTTGGCTTGCTTGATCCACGGCCTTCCGAAGGTGACGAAATTCATCCGGACGGATGGCCTGTGCGCCGGACTGCCGTAATTGCTCGGACAATCTTCTTTCGATTTCGGCGAATTCTTCTTTAAGACTTCCCCTGAGTTTCTCAAATTCGCCAGCTTTTTCCTTTAACTCGGTCAGTACCTGGTTGCCGTCTGAAAGAACTTTTTTGATTTGGCCGAAGGATACGATCAGTTTGTCATAAAGGGTAAAAAAACCCTCAAAAAAATCCGTGTTTTGCTTTGAAGTGTAAACACGCTGGTTTAGCAGATCATCCTCGTACTGATTGACAAACTCTTCAAGGTCTGCCAAATAGGATCGGACAAAAGAAACGACCTGAGAACATTTTCTGGAATCCGCGTCAAAATCCACCTGTTTTTGCAGTTTTTCTTCAACCCCGTGTTTTTTGTAAAACGTCAACAAATGTTCTGCATCCTGTTTTTTGTTTTCATATTCTTTTTTCTTCTCTTCCATATTTGAAAGTTTTTTCAATTGGTTAACGAGTTCAGAGACTTTTTGGCGTTGATCGTCGATACGTGAGCGAATCCTGGCCAGTTTCTCCCCGACCAATTTTTCCACGAGATCCTTCTCAAAACCCTCGCCGGTGGAGGAAAGGTCTTTCTGTCCAAAATAGATGGGCTTGTGCAGGATGGTTTCCCGGATTGATATGCCGGGCTGGAGCACGCCATCTATGTACACATCAGGCCTCTCCTTGTTGATGCGCCGGATTTCATAACGCTGTCCCCGCCGGTCAACGGCCCGGACTGTTATCTTACCGCCGCTTCCCAGAACATGGTCCACGAGACGCATTTTGTAGTCGGTATCAAGTGCCTTGTCTCCAAAGGGAATATTGAAAACATAGCGTAAGGTCTCCAGGATTGATGATTTTCCACTGCCACGGATGCCGATCAATGTATTCAGTTCCGGGGAAAAATGGATCGTCTTGCCATCCAGTACGCCTCCATCAAAAGACACGCTCAGGATGTGTGAGTGTTTATGCTTTTCGAGTTTGTCGGCAATGCGGTTCACATGATCCAGAAGGGCATACTTGACTGCCCCAAATGTAAAATCGCCGATCTTAAGGTAGCAGGGCTTCCCTTGCCCGATCTGGTCGATTGCTTTGCAGTCTGAGCCCTCGACTTCTGCAGGATAGGCATTTCCAAGCCATCCTTGCACTTTCACCC
>JAGGRV010000604.1 GCA_021159445.1 Deltaproteobacteria bacterium
AGGCTGGAAGGACATGCTCCCGCCTGCTTACCAGGAGGCTACCATGGCCTTTGCCAGCGATTTTCAATTGGCCATGAACCGGTATTTCCGGGCTCAGGCTGAGGTAGCCTCTATTGTCGGGATATTGTTCGCTGTGGGCTTTTGGCTCATTGACCTGCCGATGGGTATCTTGCTGGGCCTGTTAATCGGGATTCTGAATATGGTTCCCTATCTGCAGATCATCGGTCTTATTCCTGCTTTTTTGCTGGCCCTTGTTCACGCGGTGGAGACGGGAAGCAGTTTCTGGGTAGTCATCGGATTGACAGGTTCGGTCTTTGTGGTGGTTCAGACAATCCAGGATACTGTATTGGTCCCCAAGATCATGGGCCGGGTAACTGGCTTAAGCCCGGCCATAATTTTGCTGTCCCTATCCATATGGGGAAAGTTATTAGGATTTTTCGGGTTGCTTATCGCCCTGCCAATGACCTGTCTGCTCTTGGCCTACTATCGGCGTTTTTTGACCCATGAATCTGGATTACGCACCGAAGTAGGCAAGTAAAAACAAGATGTATGAGTTATTTTTTCTTGACGACTAGTGTCATGTCAAGAGAGAAGTGACGTAAGATTGCGAAGTAATTTTACCTGCCTGCAAGGCACGACTGAGAGAGCATAGCAGTGCTATGTAACCGAAGGAGTAACGCAGTCAGATAAGTAAAAGGACAAACAAGATGCGTCAGTTGTTGCTTGACAGGACACTAGGCTTGTTTGGTCATATTGGTCTGGGTGTCTGTGAAAGCCACGATATCCTATGAACGATTTTTCTTATGAATTCAGCAGATTGGGCCTTTATGATCTTAACGATTTGGTTGCCCTTGAAAAAATTTGTTTTCCCAACGCATGGACGGAAGAGCAATTCTGGTTATGTCTTAAGCAAAAGCAGTATTATATCTTTGGGCTTAAAAAAAAAGGTGACCTGGCCGCCTATATGTCCTTTCAACATATAGACTACGAAATGGAAATCCTCAAACTGGCGGTCCACCCAGCGTACAGGCGCAAAGGCATTGGCAAACGTCTTCTCGGGCTTGTTTTGCAGAATTGTATAGAGATGGGAATAGAACAGGCTTATTTGGAGGTGAGGAGATCAAATACCGCAGCCCTTGCTCTGTACACTGGATTTGGTTTTATTCAAACAGGCATTAGAAAAGGTTACTATCCGGATAACAAGGAAGACGCCCTACTTCTTTTTTTAAACCTGATTACACTGCAAAAAGTCTGAAAAATCGTTCTGCTCAAAAAATCAGAGATCCAAGACGCGAAAATTCCAGGGATGAGACTTATTTATCGTGCGTCGCGGTGACCTGTCTGCGTACAACGCACAGTCAGGCTGGTAAATAAAATTATGTCTTTCCGAATATATATTACTCCTATCAAATCTGGTTTCGTGACTGGTATCTTAAATATCTGACCGCTTTTTTCATCTGTTCATTCACTATTCAAAGACAACAAATCCAGCAGCAGGCACTGTAAGCAAAACCGACTTCCCGTTTCTCTCCTCAACAACTACCTCTGTATTTATCTGCTCCTTATCGGTAGAGTAAATGCATTTCAGCTTATCACCAGCTTCGTGCAAAGAGTTATCTATGGTTACCCATGCTGTTTTCAGCTGAAAATAGTCTGTATTGATGGCAAGGAGTATCTCTTTGTTATTGAAAATTCGAGACCATGAAACGATTGAGCGTATCTCATTTTCAATCATGTGAGGTACGCCGAAGTTTATTCCGTCCCCTGAGATTGGGCGTAAGTACTGGCGTCCACGGCGTAGGGCAATCTTGTCTTTCCTGATCTTAAGAATCTTTGCCAATTCTTTGTATACTTCTCCCTCTTCATTGAAGAAGTGTCGTCCCTTGCTTTCAAATGCGCCAAACTCGCCTCCAAACATGGCCTCCCGCAAAAAGCGGTCGTTGTCACCATGGCCATTAAAAAACTGCTCAGTGCCGTAATAGATGCATGGAATACCCATTGTAACCACATTGAGGGCGAGAACATTCAATAATACCCTGGAGTTTTTTTGCCCTGGGGCTTCATCATGGCAAAAGCGGGCCTTGTTATTCCCTTTGCGTACCTGATCATGATCGTCAAAGGTGGTAACAATCCTGTTCTTGAACCAGACATGTGAATCCTTTTGTACAAGAAGGGAATTTCTAAACAGGTCGAAGTATTCACAAGGATCGCGATATCCTTTAACCAAATATTCCAGTTTGTCCGGGATATCGTTTATGCCCAAGGCTGCATTGAGACCTGTCTCTTCCAGCGTCTCAAATGCCATTTTCCTTCCTCCGGTAATCTCGCCTATCAAGTAAAAGTTTTCCTTGCCAATGCTCTGAGCGAATTCATGGATAACAGAAGTAAAAAAACGGGTAGCGCCAAGGTCCATATGCTTGACTGTGTCAACTCGGAATCCGTCAACATCGGCAAAGGCTATCCAGAATTTATAGACCTCACAAAGGGAAAACAGGGCATGGGATGATTGAAAACTGTCAATGCTTCCATAACCGAGATTTACATTTTTCAGACTGCAAAAATCTCCTTCCAGATACTCGGGATAGTATTCCCAATTATCGATCCGTCCTTTTCGTGTGAAAGTATTCGATTCCTGGAATTCAGAGGGCCAAACCGCACCATCCGGCCAGGCAGAGGGATTACTTTGCAGGTCGACAGGCCCAAATGGGATGGCAGGTCTTCCGTCTCTATCTTTAAATCCTTTGACATTATAAAGACTTCCATCCCAACGTGGATCGCACATCCGATTATCTGCTTCTTCTTTGCAATCGTAGCGGTCGGCATCATATTCAAACACATCACCAGTATGGTTCAGGATAATATCCAGAATTACATATATGCCATGGTCATGGGCCGTTCTTACCACTCTTTTCAAATCGTCGTGGGTTCCGAAATGGGGATCCACATCTATAAAATTCTGTATACCATAGCCATGGTAAGTTTCCTCAAATGCCACCTGCTTAAAAATCGGACTTACCCAGATAGTGGTCACACCAAGACGTTTCAAATAGCCGATTTTGCTTTCAAGCCCTTTCAGCGTACCACCTACAAATTTACCACCCGCATTAAACCAGCGTTCCCTATCCTCTGATGTTCTCGTAGCATTGCCGCTATCATCATTTCCGTAAAGAGGGGTATTACCGCTGGTAACAAGGTTGCCATCATTGTCTATATATCCATTTTCATTTCCGTCCGAGAACCTGTCCAGCATCAGAAAATAGAGCACCTGATCTTCCCATGCGGCAGGGGAAGGGAAAAAATCTCGATTACACAACGTCTCAAATCCCAGTTCAGTCAGCCTTTTTCCCGTCATTTTGCAGCCCTCCTTGTCATGATGTAAAGGACATAGGGTTCGATGCAGGCCAGATGCCTTTCTCCTTAAACATAGTTAAGCTTTTAGCTGTTAGCT
>JAGGRV010000286.1 GCA_021159445.1 Deltaproteobacteria bacterium
GTTGAAATTAGAAAATAGAAATTGGAAATTTGGCCTTCATGCTTTTGTACTGTTGTTGATCGTATTATCTGATAGCCTACGGTGTTCTGCCCGCCAGTGCCAAGCGTTGGCAGGCGGGTTTGAACTTTTTTGTTCCACCTATCAAAGTCGTGCCAGACCATATCTGATAACTCTTCTGCCAGTCTGTAAACATCCAACTCGTAAACTCGTTTCATCTCTCCCAAATTTCTACTTTCCAATTTCAAGTTTCAAGCCGTGAACGGCTACCTCAGACACTACTTTGTCCTGGTTTTTTCCAGTGGACAACACCTTGCAGAGTATGGCACCCTTTTCAGGTCTTATCAGGAGACGTTCACTTTTTGCCACCTGATCAGCACGTTTTACAAGTTCCCCTCCGGATATCCGATAAACCAGACTATAGCCCCTGGCAAGGACTGCAAGCGGGCTTACTGCGTTTAGCTTTCCTGACAATGTAGCAAGGGATTGGCGTTTTCTCTCAATAGAGACCGATCCGGCCCGGACCAAACGCCTCGACAGAGAGCAGGATTCGGCTTTGGCCAAGGCAAGCTGTTTTCCCGGTTCGTGTACCACGAGCCTTTCACGCAGGTTCAGGTATCCCTGTGACCGGGAAACAATTTTTTTTTGCATGACTCTCAACAGCCTGGCATAAAGGTCGTCCTGAAGAAGTCTCTGCTCCACAAGTTTTCTTCTAGGATCCTTGAGTTGCTGACGGAGTAATTGAACCGTTTGTTGATTGATTTTTAACCTGTTGTAAGTTGAAAGGATAATTCTCCTGGTGAGGATTGTGACCTTGTCTATCAGCTCTTCTCTGTGGGGAAAAAGGAGCTGTGCCGCTGCAGTGGGGGTGGCGGCCCTGTGATCTGCCACAAAGTCTGAAATCGTGAAATCGACCTCATGGCCTACTGCCGAGACAACAGGTATGGTACAACTGAAGATCTCCCGGGCAAGGGTCTCATCGTTGAAGGCCCAGAGATCCTCAAGCGAGCCACCTCCTCGAGTGAGCAGTATAACATCGCCTTTTTCAGCAACATGCCGGGCAATTCTCAAGGAATCAATTATTTCTCCGGAAGCCCCTTCTCCCTGAACACTTGCCGGGCAGAGCACGATGCTTGCCCCTGGATAGCGTTCTTTGGCATTCCGGATAAAGTCATGGATTGCCGCGCCGGTGGGGGATGTGATGACAAAGACCCTTTGTGGAAGCAGTGGAAGCGGCAGCTTGTGCTCAGAAGAAAACAGCCCCTCTTTTTCCAGGCGGGCCTTTAGCTGTTCAAAGGCAAATTGAAGGACCCCCTCTCCCTTCGGTTCAATGGTTTCCACCACCAATTGGAGATCGCCCCTGCCGGTATAGATATTGAGCCTTCCGAAACAGATTACGTACTGGCCATCCTCCAGATCAAAAGGGAGGCGGGCTGCCTGGGACTTGAACAGCACGGCCTTGATCTGGGACCGATTATCCTTCAAGGTGAAGTAGCAATGGCCTGATAAAGGCTGTCGAAGGTTTGATATCTCTCCCTCCACCCACAGGATATCAAAATCGAGATCCAATCTGTCTTGTACCTTGGCTAAAAGATCCGAGATTTGCCAAACTTGTCTGACAAAAGGAGGAATATCCTGGTCAATATCGGGGGAGATAACCCCTTCCAGGGCGGAAGGGGGAAACAGGTTTTTAATGGAATTGTCTGACATGGTAATTTGGAATATAGGTGGACTGAGAGAAGTAAGCAAGGCTTGTCCCCTGCGACGCACAATTAATGTCTATAAATGGATGCATCTCGGGCTTTTTACAGTATAATTATAATATGGGCTTGCCCAAAATCACTTCTTGTTCTAACTTCTAAACAAGTCTGACAAGTACCTCAGAATTTAAGGAGAAAACAGCAATGAATCACAGTGACGGGGAAGACTTCAAAGTTACGGACAAAAGGCAAAGTGCCAAGAAAGGCCCACATCAGAAAGGACCTGATGACTCCAAGTCCACTAAATCGGAAAAGCCTGATTCAGTGCCACTTCCTGATGTGAACTTTTCCACTTTTTTGTTCTCTCTTAATACGTCAGCCCTGGTCCATCTGGGTGAGGTCCCGGAGTTCAGCTCAGGTGAAATAAAGAAGGATCTTATTATTGCTCAACATACTATAGATACCTTGGCCATGCTCCAGGAAAAGACAGTTGGAAATCTTGATGAGGACGAAAGGGGCTTTTTGGAGCACATACTTTATGATTTGCGAATGAGATATGTCAAGGCAATATCCTGATCCTGGGGAAGGTCCATCTCGCATCTGCAGCACCCTGTAAACGCTTACAGTTCGGTGGGTTGCGGTAAAACGGGGGCGTTGCAATCCCGTGAACGGTTACAAAGGATTAAACAAACTCAACGAACTAAATAACTCAATGAACTCAATGAATCCAATGAACCCAACGTAACCATCGCATGAATTCCTTGAGCCTTTTGGCCCCTGCCAAAATAAATCTGTTTCTGCTGATTAATGGGCGCCGCTCTGATGGATATCATCTCATTTTTACAATGTTCCAAAAGATTTCTCTTTGGGACGAGATCGAGCTTTCTGTAGGCCAGGGTGGAAAAAAAAGGATTTATTTAGAATGTCCTGACAGTGAGTTGATCTCAGGCCCGGACAACCTGGCATACCAGGCAGCCGAGCTGTTTCTGGGGAAAGCCGGTCTGGATCTCGCGGTTAAAATCCTTTTAAGAAAGAGGATTCCCCTAGGTGGCGGTCTGGGGGGCGGCAGCAGTGATGCGGCATCTGTGCTAAAAGGTCTGAATGAGTTGGCAGGCTTTCCTTTTAATGAGGCATCTCTCCATTCGCTTGGCTGTAGTCTCGGTGCGGATGTGCCGTTTTTCCTTCTTGAAGCGCCTGCGGCAGTGGGAAGGGGGATAGGCACTGAGCTTGATGTCGTTAATGTTCCGCACGGGTGGTATGTGCTGGTCTATCCTGGTTTTAGCGTAAGTACTCGATGGGCTTATGAAAATTACGTATTGACAGGGCAGGATCAGGACACTATTTTTGACGCCTTAGAGGTCATTCAAACCGCTATGTGGCGGAATGATCTAGAGAAGGTGATTATAGCCAGATATCCTAAAATAGGCCGGATCAAGGCCGAGCTTATGGTACTTGGAGCTGAAGCGGCCTTGATGTCAGGGAGCGGATCGACGGTCCTCGGATTTTTTCTATATCAGGAAGAGGCCCAAAGGGCAGCCTCCAGTCTTGAAGTCAACAGGGGCCTTCATACTTTATTGGTAGAGAGTTTATAGTTGAAAAAGGGGTGTTGGGGTGTCGTCAAGTGGTAAGACACGGGTTTTTGGAGCCCGCATTCGGAGGTTCGAATCCTCCCACCCCAGCCACTATGTAATTAGTGCCTGAACGGAAAAGCAGTTCAGACACAATTTTGGATTCTAAATTTTGGA
>JAGGRV010000583.1 GCA_021159445.1 Deltaproteobacteria bacterium
CGCAATCACATTTACATTGATCGTGTTTGTATTCGGTTATCAGAAAGGAACAGAAGTGGACTACCTGGAAAATCTTCTGGGAACGGCTGGAATGTTGCGTGGTTTTCTGGGCATAGCCAGAATAGTAGGTACTTTCGCACCTTTGATCGGAATCGCTCTCGGTTTCGATACAATAGTCCGAGAGGTTAAATCGAGTTCTCTGAATGTACTTCTGACGCACCCTGTGTTCAGAGATAACATAATTGCCGGTAAAATTATCGGGTCTGCGTTATGCTTATTCCTGATACTGTTGATTTCGATAACGGTTTCCACAGGTACTATGCTGACCATATCAGGAGTCTCTGCCGACTGTGAGGATATTTTGAGAATTGGGATATTTATAATATTAACTTTCTTTTATGCACTCATCTTTCTTGGAATCGGAGTTATTACCTCCATCCCAAGTTTAAAAGATACCATAAAAATCGATAGCAGTAGCTAACTTCATCATGGTACCTAACTAAAATTAATTAGCCTGAACCAGAAAATCGCCCAAGCCCAATTCTGAGAACAATTTTGCCTGTGTTGTGTTCATCTCTTCAACCACAAGGATAACCTCATTTGTATCCTTATCCTGCACAAAAGCAACTCTGATCCTCTCAAGCTGATGATCCAGTTCTTTTATGCTTAATTCCAAATCCCTCACTTTCCGTGCCATATATCTGTAAAACATCATTCCTGTGACACAAAGAAAGACATGAACCCTGATTCGTCCATCTTTCCTGACATAAAATGGCGGAACAGGTATAAGAAATTTATCTTTCAAGAATTCAAAATCTTTTTCAACAATATCTTTGGCAAAATATGTCCTGGCAATATCAGCAGAACTCATATCATGAAAATCGGTGAATACCGCAATTTTACCAAAAGTCATTTTGAATTCCTGTTCCGCGGTATCATCGATCCAGTATTCGAAAGTAGGTTTCTCTTCGCCATGAATCTCAAACCTGAATATGCGGGTCAAATCATCCGGAATGACTCTGTTAGCATTGGCATACAGTCCTTTTTTGGTGATTCTCCTGCCTCTACCATGTTTTTTTTCGGATTTCTTCTTTAACTCCTCAAATTTCGCAAGAATCTTCTCTCTATTCTCCTCGTATGTTTTCTCCTGTTTTTTGTGGCTTTTGGGATTATACGCAACCACAACTGTGAATTCCTTCCCAAATAATGTATGTTTCGACCTATAACCACTTATATTGCTGTTGCTTGAGTTTTTATAGAGGAAAGTATATTCAGATAGTGGCACCTTCAGCAATCTTCTGACCTGATTGTGTTTTGCAGACCCTACGACATGCATATCCTCAAGAATTTTGTTTATATTATCCGCTGAATTGTTACCCTTATCAAAAACGAGTGTCATGTCCTCTGTGTCGATCTTCAGGTTCCTCAATCGTTCAACAATCTTATCGATAATTTCCGGGAATATTTTAGCGTCTGAAACATTTCCTGGGTATGTTTCATGCATCAGAGGAATGTTTTCATCACTTTCCGCAATTCCAAACGCAACCAGGTTTTTATCATATCGCTTCTCCTTACTTTTTCCTTTTCGAGTGAGCTTTTCACCCTTCTCTATATATGTGAACACATTTGTAGCATCCCAGAAAATAGTTGTTGGCTTGATCCCATTTTGAATCATCGTTGCTGCCAGATCTTCCTCTATACTCCGCATCGAGTCTTCGGTGATGAAATCCATGTTGTTAAGAAAGTTCTGGCTGTTTAACTTGTGGGAGAATCTCCATAGATACTTTAAAAACGATTCGTCGAACCATCGTGCAGTAGCCTCTTTACTCAGAGGTCCATTGCTTCTGCCAAGGATAATTAAGAGCATATATTCCCCTACAGTCAATCCTTCGATCTTCTTTTTGGATGTATTTCGATTTACGCTCTCGACGAAACCCAACTCATCGCTTATCTTCAGAAATGCTGCGGTTTTGCCATATTCGAAGGAACTGACTCTTACAGAAGGTGCTTGTCCACAGCGTTCGAATACTTCAAGGATCTTTTCTGCGCTGCCGAGATATTTCTGCCATACCACCTTCGACGTTCCATCGACCCATCGTGTCTCTCTGATGTAGTAATATATATGTCCTTTAATCTTCTTCTTGTGCAGGTGTACCATAGTTATTAATTAGGTCTTTATAGTACATATAATTTGTGGTTAATTTCGTGTATTGATAGCGATAATCGAATTAAAAAAAGTTAGGTCTTAGGTTTTTGGTACGGGTGGTCGTTGTGAGGGGTGATGAAACCAGTAGCAAGAGGTGGTTTGAAGGAGAGATATATAAATTATCTTATGAAAGAGAGCGGTTTCTTATAAAGTCGGGGATACTGGAAGAAGTCGTCGTTGTCAATGCCGCCGTAGAGGTTCGAACTCCGGCTGTGCATCGTGACCTCGACATCCGCAAGGTTCATCGTGAAAAGGTCGGTTGCGCTCTCGCTCCATACGCCCTCTCCGTATGCGTTCCCCATCCGGTCGATGAAGAGTTGTGCCAGAACGTCAGTATCGTTCCATGTGTTGCTTGCTCCAATCGCGTTGGCAAGCCCAGGTCCGTACGTGCCGTCAGCGCAGCCAAAAATCCTGAAGAGCGCAAGGTTCAGTGCATCCGACTCGTTGAGCAATGGATCGTTATCCCTCAGAGCTTTTGCAAGCGCATCCGTGTTCTCTTTCACGTAATTCGGGCAGTTAGCGGTTTCATTCTGTTCATAAGCAAGTCGCACTGCCTTGTCAAGGAGAACAATCTTTTCCGGAAACATATCCCGGTAGAGCCCTGATACCACGATCACAACATCAATTCGCGGGCGGTTCATCGACTCGGACGAAAGCTTTTTTACACCTATGACCTTTCCTTTTCTATCCGAATCCTCCCAGTCCGGTTCCACACCAAGCAGGTATAGTATCTGCGCCTCCATCACTCCTTCGTGGCGTGTGGTCTCGCCAGCCCATAGAATGTATGCCATCTTTCTCGGATATTCGTTGTTGTGAGCGACAAGATGCATCTCAAGCGTCTGGTTCACCATATCCATTCCAAGATCCCATGCAGCCGCAGTCGGTGGTTTGCGCTGGTCAAACGCATAGAAGTTTCTCCCGGTCGGAAGTGCATCAGGCGTTCGCACGGGGTCTCCACCGAGATTCGGTGATATGAACTCACCATCGAGCGCATCAAGGACTGCCGACACCTCGTTATCGCCTTCTGCAAGCTCCCGGGCATAGATTAGCGCATTCTCAAGATGTGCCTCGACACTCGATGAGTTGTTGCCAGTACCAAAGACTCGATCCTGCGCAGTAGAGATCGTGATGCTCTGGTTGATGACAAGATCCAGTAGCGTGAGCGGCGCATCCACTTTGTCATTGAGCGGGATAAGATCGTCGCACTTAGTTCTGTCAACATTCGCTGTTT
>JAGGRV010000125.1 GCA_021159445.1 Deltaproteobacteria bacterium
CCGCGGTTGAAACCCTGCAAAAGCCTATCGGCTGCCAGGGAGTGTGAACGGTTACGTCCTGATGTATCAGCCCATGACAGGAGGGTGACCTTTCCAGGCAGAGAAAATATACTAAAAATATTGTAACCGTTCACGGGATTACAACGCCCGTTTTGCCGCAACCCACCGAACTGTAAGCGTTTACAGGGTGCTGCAGATGCGAGGCGGAGGATACGCAGACGTACTTCCTGTACTTCAAGTGCCCGACAACAAAGCAGATGCGGTGCCCTGTAAACGCTTACAAAATATAACAGGATAACTTGCCGATAGGCAAGCATATAAATTTTGATGGATAAAGGTTATGAACAACGACTTATTTAAGCTTTTTACTGCATTGGTTTCGTTTTTTGCAGGTCTGACCCTCCTGCTTGGGTGGGCCTATGCCAAAGAAGTGCCCTCAAAATGTGTGGTGATCGACAAGGGAATCCACCGCATGTTCCTTTATAGAGATGGCAAGATCATAGAGAGCTATGCCGTATCTCTCGGCATAGATTCCGTATCACCCAAGCGTCGCAGGGGAGATAAATCAACTCCTGAAGGCTGTTATTATGTGACCTGCAAAAAGTCTGAGAGCAGATTCTATAAGTTTTTGGGACTTTCGTACCCCAATAAGGTGGATGCATGCTTGGGATTAAGAAAAAGGCTTATTTCTTCAAGGGAATATAGTTCAATTGCAAATGCCATATCAGCAGGTAGTTCTCCGCCTGCCTGCACATCCCTCGGCAGTAGCATAGGTATACATGGCGGAGGAGTATATCGTAACAGCGGGAAAAGCATGGTGAGAGACTGGACCGAGGGCTGCATAGCCGTTAATAATCAGGATATGGATGTCATTTACTCTTTCTGTGATGTGGGCGACATGGTAATTATTTTAAATAGTAAGCATCAATTTTTTGATATGATGAGTCCTTTTGGAAATCCTCTGGTAATGAACCAGACTTCAGAGCCAGGACAAAAGGAAAAAAAATACGTTTCTGAACTAGGGTTGGTTACAGTTTTTGGTCAGGCCCTCTTGAGATTAAGAGAAGGGACGGATTACAGCAGGTCCATTGAAATCTTGCTCTTTGGAAAGGGGACATCAATGCCTCCCAGCTATATGGTTTTTGATCGCAATGCCGACGGAAAATTGGGATTTGGAGATAAACAGACAGGATCATTGGGTACTGCAAAGAAAAAACAAAACTCTTACAGTAGATTGCTTACAGAACTGAAAAAGGCCTTAATCAAGGGACGCCTTTTAGCCTGCCCTGAGAAATGATTATCTTATCCCAAATAATCTGGCCCATTGGAGCATATCTTCTAGGGTCAATACCCTTTGGTCTGCTCTTGGCCCGCTGCAAAGGCATAGACCTTCGAAAACATGGCAGCGGGAACATAGGGGCTACCAACGTAGCCAGGGTGATGAGCAAGGGCTGGGGGCTTCTTACACTGACAGCAGACCTTGCTAAAGGTCTCTTGCCGGTCCTTGGCTGCATGGGGGCAATGGCCGGAGCGGCTGATCTTGATTTCTGGATTGCATGTACAGGCATCAGCGCTGTCATGGGCCACTGCTATTCAATATTTAGCGGATTTCGAGGGGGAAAAGGCGTTGCCACTGCGGCAGGAGTGTTTCTCGGAGTATGTCCTTGTGCTATTGGCGTTGGCGTGGTTGCTTTTGTAATAGTGCTAAAGAAATGGGGCTATGTGTCGGTGGGATCTCTTGCAGCAGCTCTATTTACCCCCATTCTGATGCACTTTTTCTGCCCTGCACCTGAGCTTGAACTTATGGCTTGGGGAACTACCTGTATCATCTGGATAAGGCACAAGGATAACATTAAGCGACTGATAAGGGGGGAAGAAAAGGGTTGGGGGGAAAAAGCCCTGTAAACGCTTACAGTTCGATGGGTTGCGGTAAAATGGGCGTTGTAATCCCGTGAACGGTTACTATGTTTTTAAACCCAACGCCTTAATTTTCCTGTGCAGGTGCCTTCTTTCAATGCCAATAGCTTGGGCGGTTTTTTTGATATTACCCTGGTGTTCGGCAAGTTTTTTTTCAAGATATTCCTGTTCAAATAAGGCCTTTGCTTCCCTGAAGTCCCGGCAACTCAGCCAAGCAGGCTCTGAAATCGAGAAGCTAGTCAGGGCCTCGGGGCCGCCGCCAAGGCCCTGATGAAAAGATGGGGGCAGATCATCTATTGTAATCTCCGGCCCTTTGGTCAAAATTACAAGCCTTTCTATCATATTACGCAACTCTCTCACATTTCCTGGCCAATCATATGCCATAAATGCCTCAATTACTTCATGGTTTGCCCTTTTCTTGGGACCACGGGCGGTGTCTCCGACAAATTCGCTCAGAAAACATTCTGCAAGAAGAAAAATGTCATCTTTGCGCTCCCTGAGGGGTGAAACCTCTATAGGTATCACGTTTAGCCTGTAGTAAAGGTCTTCACGGAAATGCCCTTTCTTGATCTCTCTTTCAAGGTCTTTGTTTGTGGCTGCCATGATGCGCACATCTATCGTTATGGTCTTGCTCCCACCAACTCGCTCGAACCTCTGCTCCTGGAGTATTCGCAGGATCTTTGCCTGGGTCTTAAGGCTCATATCCGTGATTTCATCAAGGAACAGGGTCCCTTCGTTTGCAAGGTCAAATTTTCCCCTTTTCATCGTGGTTGCCCCGGTGAAAGCCCCTTTCTCATGTCCGAACAGCTCGCTCTCAATAAGCTCTTCAGGTATTGCAGCGCAGTTGACTTCTATAAGCGGTTTCCGGTTTCGCTTGCTCATACGATGAATAGTTTGGGCCACAAGTTCCTTGCCCGTTCCATTCTCCCCCTGGATCAGTACCCATGCATCAGTGGGGGCAACGATAGCGAGCTGTTCCTTGAGTTTTCTCATGGCAGGGCTTTCACCAATGAGTTCCCGCCTTTCCCCGGTTTTTTGCCTTAAAAAGACATTTTCTTCCCGAAGGTCGTGATATTTAAGGGCATTCTGGATCGTAAGAAGCAAATGTTCATAGGAAAGAGGCTTTTCTATAAAGTCATAGGCCCCCAGCCTGGTGGCCTTTACAGCCGTTTCAATAGTTCCGTGGCCGGACATGATGACCGCCGGGATAAACGGCCAGTCGGCCTTTATCCGTTTCAATACTTCCAGGCCGTCCATGCCAGGCATCCAGATATCCAGCAGGACAAGATCCGGAAGGTCCTGTCCTATGATCTTAAGGGACGTCTCTCCGTCCGATGAGGTCTGTACGTCAAATCCCTCGTCTTCAAGGATATCCGTCACAGATTGAAGGATTGACTCTTCGTCATCTACTACAAGTATCTTTTTCTTTACCATGGCAAAATTGTTCTACCCGCTCAATTCAAGTAATAGGAAAAATCAATACAAATTTAGCC
>JAGGRV010000473.1 GCA_021159445.1 Deltaproteobacteria bacterium
GCTTTGAAACCTGAAAAAGGCTGTTGGCTGTCAGGGGGGAAAGTGAATAATTACGCTCATTTTTGTAAACGTGAACGTGTCTTGGGCTATGGTCGCCCATCCACGAGATGAAGATATAGTTGCCTCGTCTGACCTTGCTCACATAATTTGTTACCATTCATGGAAACATAATGCAAGGGAAACCTAAACCAATCTCAGCGTTCTCTGAACCCTCTGCCTGCCCCGTAGCTCCGGCAGATGGTACTGGGGCGAGAGACCAAAAAAAGATACCTCACATAGCACATAGAGAGTGGGATAGACACCAAAGTTTGAGGCGAAAAACAGGAATCCCCACATCAAAAAGACATCCTCAAGAACCTCAAGGAAAATAGTGCGGATGCCGATATTTAAAAAGATGGACCAAGATGAGATAGGTAACGTACAAACTCATCCCTGTCGGTGTCGTCGTGAGGGATGTTCCTTCGCTCGATACCATATGACATAATATGGTGGAGAAAATCCTGTACATAGAGCCTGAACGATCTCGGTATGAGGGAAATGAAGCATTCTTTGAATAAATTGCCCACGTCCCCTACTACAGAATTAAAAGGGGATCAGGTATCGTTGGGATAATAAGTTTACAAAGTTGCCAACGTCCCCCGTCCCCCATTTCAATCATTGGCTCCATTGGCGCGAAAAACCCTTGGCTTCAGCAAGGAAAGAAAAAATCTCAGGAAACAGATTGTTTTCTTTCAAGCCTTTTATAATTTTGCTTGACCTCATATGAGTCTCCGTGAAAAGGTCTCTGAAACCACTAAACCCTTTGAACAAAGATGGGTCCCCAAAACTCCGGGCATGGCCGCATGGCTTACTGACCACGTCTGGACGTTTAGAGAGCTATTAACCGTCAAATTAGCTCAGGCACCATAATCAAAGTATTAGCGGAAGAGCATCCAAAAGTCCCCCAGGTCCTAAAAATCTGAAAAATGAAGTTCTCTCACTTTTTGCCTTTCTCCTGTTCTGTATTATACTATAAAAAATAGTCCTATAATTCTTCAAAGGCTGCATAGATTATGGCAGAGTACGATCAGAGTTATAAAAATCTCTTCAGTCACCCGCAACTGGTTCGGGATCTGTTACAGGGCTTTATTAAGGAACAATGGGTTGCAGGGCTGGATCTTGATACCCTAGAAAAGGTAAATGGTAGCTATATTGCCGATGATCTCCGGGAACGGGAAGACGATATTATTTGGCGTGTACGCTGGGGCAAAGAGTGGATTTATGTCTATCTACTCCTGGAGTTTCAGTCCACGGTTGATCCCTATATGGCAGTACGCCTCTTGAGCTATGTTGGGCTGTTGTATCAAGATATTATAAAAACCAAGCAACAGTTGGGCAATGGAAAACTTCCGCCAGTACTGCCTCTGGTGTTGTACAATGGTGAACGAGCCTGGAATGCATCGAGAGATATTGGCAGCTTGATACAGCATATTCCCGGAGGGCTTGAGCAGTATAGACCAGACTTCCAATACCTGTTGATTGATGAGAGCTACTACCAACCGGAGAATCTTCCAACAAGCAACCTGGTAAGTTCGATTTTTCAGCTAGAGCAAAGTCAAAATCCTGAAGATGTGCACCGGGTTGTCAGAAGGTTAATCGAGTGGCTTAAATCGCCGGAGCAGACATCGCTTCGTCGTGCATTTACGGTCTGGATCAATCGGGTTTTACTGCCAGTACGCCTGCCTGGACAGAAAGTCCCAAAGGTAAATGAGTTGATGGAGATAGAGACCATGTTAGCAGAACGCGTAAAAGAATGGACAAGGGAGTGGAAAGAAGAGGGAATTCAGCTTGGCCTCCAGAAAGGTCTGCAGAAAGGTAGACAGGAGGGTAGACAGGAGGGTCTATGCCAGGCGCTGAAACTCCTTCTTGTGCGCCGCTTTGGAGACCTACCCCAATGGTATATAAGGAAACTTGAACAGGCCTCTCCCGAGCAGTTAGAATATTGGACAGCCAAAATCTTTGATGCCAATTCCCTGGAAGAGCTATTGGAAAAAAATTAAGGCGTAGGAGGTTAGGGCTACACTTCAGAGTTTACCTTCAAAAAACCCTTAGCGTCTCTAAGGCCAAGGCATCTTCAGTCGCTGGCATACCATACGTTTCCTCTGCCCGCGCAAAAGAACTGGTTAATACTGCCAAACAAAGCGTTGCTTCCTCTACGGACAGAATTACTGGACAGATGATTGTGGCAACTGCCAAACAAATATTGCATCTGAAGAAGACCATTGCATCCCAAACTAAAATAATGGCCAAAGATTGTTCTCTGCCTGAAGTGGATTTGCTTAAGACATTTTCCGGCATAAACGAGCTTTCCGCTATTGGACTGATGATCGAGATACAATCAGTAGAACGCTTTGTATGTTCATTCATTACCTCAAGGAAAATAGTGCCTGTACCGATATCAGTAAAGAAGGGACCAAGATGAGATAGGTAACGTACAAACTCATCCCTGTCGGTGTCGTCGTGAGGGATGTTCCTTCGCTCGATACCATATGACATAATATGGTGGAGAAAATCCTGTACATAGAGCCTGAACGATCTCGGTATGAGGGAAATGAAGCATTCTTTGAATAAATTGCCCACGTCCCCTACTACAGAATTAAAAGGGGATCAGGTATCGTTGGGATAATAAGTTTACAAAGTTGCCAACGTCCCCCATTACAGAGAAATATTCAAACCGTTCACCGCAAGAACGCAGTGAGGGAAAGTCTTATTTTTAATTTATCTCTGTACCTTTTTGATATAACAGTTCTGGAGCCAGATCTAGATGATTACTCCACTCAATAGAATCAAAATTTACCCTTACTGATTTAAATACAGAAGGATCCTTTAATTCAGAAAATTTTCCTACGTCCAGATACGGCGATACATCAAAAATGCGTTTTTCTTTATTCTCAAATGTTAATAAAAGCTTGTAATTTTCTAATGGAATTACATCAATTATTGATAAATACATATTATCGCCTCTATTTTAACGGATCTATTTTAAATGGAAGCTCCCCGTTTGACGCCAATTCCCAATCCGCCAGCAATTCTTCCTTATGCAGTTCTGCCCAGGCCAATACTAATTTCTTTTGTTTTGAAGGTAATTCTCCATCCTTCAATTCACAAGTATTGATATCAATAATAGCCTTATGGCTTTGATAATATGCATGGAAATGCGGGGGATTGTGTTCTTTGGGAGAACAATACATCCTAATGATAACTCCATAAAACATGGCAATAGTCGGCATTTGTCAACCCCGTATTGATTAATCTCTTAAACCTTCAGCTATGCTGATGGTCCCAGCTTTGCTATGCGGGTAAGTGGGAGTATTTTTTCACCGCCCGCTTCGCTCAAGACGCAAAGTTCGCAAAGAAAAGATATATTTTT
>JAGGRV010000254.1 GCA_021159445.1 Deltaproteobacteria bacterium
CGCTCGAAGTGTGGACCGGATTTTTACCGGCGAACATACAATCACACGCATGGCTGTGGCCACACAAGCAGAAGCAGACAAACAGAAAGGCGACAACCGGACAATGGGGAGAAAGTTTACCGTCCCTTACGGTCTTTATCTCACCCATGGTTTCATTTCAGCGCCTCTTGCCAAACAAACCGGCTTTAGCGAAGAAGATTTAAAACTTTTCTGGGAAGCGTTGATAAATATGTTCGATCACGACCGTTCAGCCGCTCGTGGCGAAATGACGGCCCGTAAGCTGATCGTTTTCAAACACGACAGCGAACTCGGCAACGCCTCGGCCCATAAACTTTTCGATCTGGTAACGGTCAACCGTTCCGGAGACGGTAGCGCGCCGCCGAGGTCATTTGGCGATTATGAAGTAACCATTGACAAAGAGAATGTGCCGGCAGGGGTTACTGTAAATGAGATGATTTAGAATGGAGAGTGAAAGTGGAGTCTTGGATGTGAATTCCGATCTCGGCGAAATCGTATTATATCAGTCTGAGGATGGGCAAGCTGCACTGGATGTTCATCTTCAGGATGAAACCGTATGGCTCAGTCAGAAACAGATAGCCTCTCTTTTTGAAACGGAGAGAAGTGTTGTAACCAAGCATATTAACAATATTTTTCGGAGTGAAGAATTAGATAAAAAGGCAGTATGTGCAAAATTTGCACATACTGCTGGTGACGGTAAAACTTACCAGACGAATTATTACAATTTAGATGTCATTATCGCTGTAGGTTATCGGGTGAATGCTAAACGTGGCACTCAATTCCGTATATGGGCTACCACCATTCTAAAAGACCATCTGGTGCGTGGTTATTCACTTAATCAGCGCAGACTGGCGGCCCATCTCCTCTACTTCGTAATCAAGGATCATCCTTTCACGGATGGTAACAAGAGGATCGGCTCTTTTCTTTTCCTGTTGTTTCTCAAGATAAATGACTTATTGGATCAAAAAAGCTTCAGTAACAAAGCGCTCGTAGCGCTTGCCCTGCTGACGGCCGCCAGTGAACCGGGGCAGAAGGAATTGATGGTCCAGCTTATTATAAACCTCATTTCGGAGGAAGGATGATACTGAAAAGTTTCAGGATTTTTTTATATGTACTCTGAAGACGACCTTATCCCTTTATCCGCCTTGCAACACATCCTTTTCTGCGAGCGGCAGTGCGCTTTGATCCATATTGAGCGGATGTGGAATGAAAACCTGTTTACTGCTGAGGGAAAAATTATGCATGAGCGGGTTGATGAGGCAGGCCGGGAATCCAGGAAAGATGTTCGCATAGAATTTGCTATGCCTTTGCGGTCGCTCAGGCTGGGGTTGGTTGGCAAGGCGGATGTCGTGGAGTTCCATCGAAAAACGGCTTTAAAGGATACAAAATCGCCGGAATGGGTGCCATTCCCTGTGGAATACAAACGCGGCAAACCAAAGAAGGATAATTGCGACAGGGTGCAACTTTGCGCTCAGGCCCTGTGCCTCGAAGAAATGCTGGATGTTGAAATCCCATCCGGGGCGCTTTTTTATGGAAAAACCCGGCGGAGAAAAGACGTTAATTTTGATAACGCCTTGAGGCAGGAAACCGAAAGTGCGGCAATCCAATTACACAAACTCATCGAATCCGGTAAGACGCCGCCCCCTGTTTATACGCCCAAGTGCAAGAGCTGTTCGTTCTTTCATGTATGCCTGCCTAAGACCATTGAAAAAAGACATTCTGTAAAACAGTATTTGTCTGGAGCTATTAGCGAATCATGAAAAAGCACTTGAACACCCTTTTCGTGACTACACAGGGCGCGTATTTGTCCAAAGAAGGAGAAACTGTTGTAGTCAAGGTAGAAAAAGAAATCCGCCTTCGGATCCCGATCCATACAATCGGGGGGATAGTCTGCTTTGGGAATGTATTGTGCAGCCCATTTTTGATGGGGTTTTGTGCTGAACGGGACGTAGCCATCAGTTTTCTGACAGAATACGGGCGTTTTCTCGCAAGGGTTCAGGGACCTGTCTCGGGTAATGTCTTGTTGCGTCGGGAACAATACCGCCGTGCTGATGACATGAACGCTTCTGCTGAAATGGCCAGAGCAGTGCTAACGGGGAAACTCGCCAACTGCCGGACTGTTCTCGGACGGGCGCTGAGAGACCACTCCGACAAATTGAATACAGACGAGGTTCGTGAGGCGTCTCAGCGAATTAACAGTTCTCTACAACGCCTCCAATCGGATTTACCCTTGAATGTTCTGAGAGGCTTTGAGGGAGAAGCGGCCCATACTTATTTCAGTGTCTTTGATCATTTGATCACGTCCCAGAAAGAAGACTTCATTTTCCGGGAGCGGAATCGGCGCCCGCCATTGGACAATGTGAACTGCCTCTTGTCGTTTTTGTACACCATTGTGTTGCACGATGTGCGATCAGCTCTTGAATCAGTAGGATTGGATCCTGCTGTCGGTTTCCTGCACAGAGATCGTCCGGGCCGACCAGGACTGGCCCTTGATATGATGGAAGAGTTCCGTCCTTTTATGGCCGATCGTTTGACGCTTTCATTGATAAACCTTAAACAGGTCCAGACGAAAGGCTTCAAGAAAATGGAATCCGGGGCCGTATTGATGGACGACGAGACGAGAAAGGCCGTGCTGGTTGCCTATCAAAAGAGAAAGCAAGATGAAATAATGCATCCTTTTCTTGAAGAGAAAGTCCCAATCGGACTATTGTTCCATATGCAGGCCCTGTTGCTGGCTCGCTGTTTGCGCGGCGACCTGGACGGTTATCCAACGTTTATCTGGAAATAGGATTTTGAACCATGTTTGTTCTCGTAACCTATGATGTTTCCACAACTGATCCAGGAGGACCACGGCGTTTGCGCAGAGTAGCAAAGGCGTGCACTAATTTTGGGCAAAGGGTTCAATATTCTGTTTTTGAGTGCATTGTTGATCCTGCACAGTGGACATTTTTACGGCAGAGCTTGATTGATGAGATTGATCCTGAAGCGGATAGTCTACGCTTTTACTTTCTTGGCTCTAACTGGAAGCACCGTGTAGAACATATAGGAGCCAAGAAATCACTTGATCAGGAGGGGCCTTTGATTGTCTGAAAAGTCGTGTGCGAACCTCAAGCTCACAGACTGACAATATGTCACTGTACCTTGACTGGGCCGGGTTTTGGAACAGATATATTCCCGATTGGGTTCGCACCAAGCATAACACCTTGAAAAAAAGAAGTTAGTAAAATTATTCTTTACGATGGGATATGTCACGGGTTGAAAAATGAGTAGTTCGCGGGAAAGAGAGAATAAGGGCTTTAGATTCAAAGAGTTAGTAGAAGACAGTCGCCCCCCGCGCGGGGGCGTGGATTGAAACTTCAGAGATCGTAACAAGAACCG
>JAGGRV010000494.1 GCA_021159445.1 Deltaproteobacteria bacterium
AAAAAAGTGTAAAGAATTCCGACACCATTTTGGGGCGGATTTTTCTGTGAAAATCTGGTCTTTTTTCTGGGTAGTTGCTATTTATCTATAATTACAAGGTGTTAAGCAACCTTTGAGGCGGAGGATGGTTGCTTTGTTGATTCTTAAAGGTGTCGGATAATTTTACAGCGGTGGGGACTGTGGGCAGTATGAGTTTTAAAAATAACTGGAAAATCAGTAAGTTAGAGATGTGGCATGTTTGTTGCTGATTATATCTTAATAAATAAAAGAGGGCTGAATCTAAATCAATATTTTAAGGGAGGATAAAATGAAAAAGCTTTTAGGGTTTATGTGTGCGGTGATGATGGTTTTGGGGATAGTAGGAAGTGCAGGTGCGGTGTTAATTTCGGGTATTGGCGATCCGTTAAACGATGCAGCTCTGACAGGCGGTACACAAATTGATTTTGAAGATCAAATTTTAGGTAGTTACACTACTCTTACAATTGGTGATGTAACTTTTACTGCCAATGACAACGATTTCCAAATTGATAATACATGGCAGAGTTATAATCAACAGGGCATCTATCTGGACAACGGAACTTACAATGATAATGGATTCGGTAGCCTTACCATGTCCTTTACAGGTTCTACTAACGCCTTTGGATTTACTTGGGGAATGGCAGAGCCCTTTGCTACATGGGTATTAACTGCATATAATGCAGCAAATACTGTACTTGATACTCAGAATCTTCCATCCACGGGTTCTAGTAGTAGTGGTGAGTATTATGGAATTGCTGCAGATGGTACATCTTATGCCACGCTAAGCTGGAGTGGCAGTTATGATTGGATTGCCATAGATAATTTTACATACACGAGTAGCAGCGAACCCGTCCCCGAACCATCAACCATCCTGCTCATGGGCACCGGCCTCCTTGGCATAATAGGCTTTGGCCGCAAGCGGTTTAACAAAAAGGCTTAACAAGCATAATCACAGCATCATTTCAATATTCTCAAGCTGTACAAAATCCCCCGTCTAACCCCGGGGGATTTTTTTTGCCCTCTTTGCTTTTGCAGCAGGCATAGTCCCTGCACAAAATTCGGTAGCGGGGATTTTCCTCTGTTGCCATCGCACGAAATCCTCTTTTCCATCCTTGCATTTCACTTGAGAAGTTGAGCGATTAGCTGTTAGCCATTAGCGTTTAGCTTTGAAAAATCAAGGCATTACGTTAATTCAGAGATCGTCAAATAGTTGAGTCGTTGAGTCGTTGAGTCGGAAAATAAGTATGTTAAATCAGCATATTAGAGCTTCAATTACATCAAGTGTCCAATTTCTATGCAAACCATATAAATTCAAATAATAATAACCACTTAACTAATCAACTGCTGAACCACTTAACGAGGTCTGTAATTAGAAATACTGGCTATTTCTCGCACCCTTTTGGATATTAATAATTTCAACAAGTTGTGAGAAAGGTGTTGAGACTGAAATATACTAAGGGCATATATAAATATCTATTGATATTATTATGCTAATAGTATATATGTAGATCAACTTATGATATTACACCATGAGTAAACCTATTGGAGGTCTTCATGGCAAACCCGTTCCGTTTTGGCCAGGTAGTCAGCGGTGATCTGTTTTGTAATCGAAAATCCGAAATTAAGCAGATAACCAGGGATTTAACAGGTGGACAAAGTATCGTTTTATACAGCCCGCGGCGGTATGGAAAAACCTCTCTTTTGCAAGCCGTATCAAAAGAACTCAGAACCAGAAAAATTCTCTACGGGAATGCTGATTTTTTTGCCTGCAATTCTTCAGAGAAGGTGGTTAATGCAGTATCCCGTGCTACGGCAAAAGCCATTATTGATGATCTTAAGAGTATAGAAAAATTTGTAAAAAGGGCTGCGCAGATTTTTACACGGGCAAGGTTTTCCATCCGATATGAACCCAATGGAACGGGATCATTTGGTATATCGCCGGAATTTTCGTCTCAGGCAACTTCTATTGACAGCCTGTCCGATGTATTCTCAGGCCTGAATTCATATCTCAAAAAGAGCAAGAAACGAGCCGTGATTGTTCTTGACGAGTTTCAACAGATCATCAGTGTTAATAGTAATCTCGAAGCGGAATTTCGTACCATTATCCAGCAGCAAGATCGGGTTGCATTCGCTTTTCTCGGAAGCCGAACGCAACTGCTCAAAGATATGTTCAGCAACGAGAAAAGGCCGTTTTACCATGCAGCCAAGATTATGGAGTTGGGACCCATTGAGACGGAGCCCCTGGCTGAATTTATCAAAAGTCGTTTTAAAAAGATTGCTGTTTCTATTTCCGATGATCTGGCGCTAAAAATCGCAACAAGGGTTAATGGCCATCCGGACTATGCTCAACGTCTATGCAGCCACATATTAGATGGCCTTGAGACCAAAACCGTGTCTGAGGGATTTATTGAACAGGGCGTGTCGCGTATGCTTTCGTCTTTGACGCCCTCCTTTGGCGGAATTTTTGAGGAATTGCCACTACGAGAAAGCCAGGTTATGACTATCTTGGCTGAACATGGGCCCCTGAGAACCTTTTCAAATAAAATGCTTCAGCCATATGACATAGGAACGCCATCACTGCATAAAGCACTTTCCAACCTGATAAAAAAGGATTTGGTCCAGAAAGGGAAAGGCAAAGAATATTATGTAGCAGATAACTTTTTACACGAGTGGATCAGGATGGTATCGAAATAAAAGAAAGGGGAAAAGGTATCCTATTCAAATTTCCTGGTAAAAAATATATCCGAAAAATAATATGGTGATATTAGTAGGGGCAGACCTATGTGTCTGCCCCTAAATCTTCATTATGTCTACAGATTTTTTATCATTCCCCGCAATTCGCAAAGGCGAACACATAGGTTCGCCCCTACAAAAACATCACTTTACCAGGAGATTTGAATAGGATACGGAAAAAGGAACTATCGGGGCGGATTTTTTTGCAGCATTTTTTGATAAACATGATAGTCCCTACTTAAAGCTGATCTTTCTTGACTTTATGCCAAATGGCTAATATTTGAGGAATTGCATACCTGAATAAGTAGGCGTTCACTGTTTCAAAGGTTCATTCCCAGCACAAAATCAGCACGTATTACCCCCTATTGCCATCGCACGAAATCCTCTTTTCCATCCTTGCATTTCACTTAAAGCCAGGTAGGTTGGGTTGAGGTGCGAAACCCAACAATAGGTGAGCACCAGCATCTATAAAATATGGTAACCGATCATGGGGTTACAACGCCCGTTTTACAGCAATCCACCGAATTGTAAGCGTTCACAGGGTGCTGCAGATGCGAGGCGTACGGGTACGTAGACGTACTTCCTGTACTTCAAGTGCCCGACAACAAAGCAGATGCGGTGCCCTG
>JAGGRV010000191.1 GCA_021159445.1 Deltaproteobacteria bacterium
GGCCATGTGGGGGGGGTTGGTTAGCTTTCGGGTCGGTCTACCATGCAGCTAGCGCTGGTTTTGGCGGGCGAATCCGCCACGTCGGCGTTGCTGAGGCTGGCGGCAAGGTCCAGATTCTCCGCAAGCCCTGAGATCACCGACATGAGGTAGGACTTACCGGTGCCGTAATTGCCGACTACCAGGAGTCCTTTGTTGTCGGTGGGTTGATCAAACTGAAGCTGAGGGATAACGAGGTTGATAAGCTTCTCGGCCATTTCATCAGAAATGACATAGGTATCTACAAGCTGACGGGCGGCAGCGGCTTCGTCGGCATCCCGTAGCTGAACCACGGACTCGATAGGCTCGAACTGGATCAGGTCACTGTATTTCATGTTTTCGTCTCCAACCGCAAATAGACGCGAATAAACGCAAATTTCTTTTTCTCTAATTTGCGTCTATTTACGTTCATTCGCGGTTCCGTTACTTGTCTTCATAGCACGACTGCCGGATAGATTACCAGAAAATCACGGACTGTGTAGCGGCGGTACTCCGGATGGTCCGGTACGGCATAGGTCATGTGGTCGCTATCAATGGAACCATTCCAGGCAGCAACCACTGTCTTGTTACGAGAAAGTCACTGGAGAAGCCGGAGGGGGTCCTGTTTCAGGGCTACGTCAAAAAGAATCTCTATGTTGTCGAGCAATACCACGTCACCTGCTGCATCATTTACAATATCCATCAGCAGCCGGGGAAGCCGTAACGCTCGCTGACGTTCAGTAAGATCGAGCATCCGGCGTGATAACTCCAGGTTGACGTTGATCAGCGGTGCGACTGCACGTTCTCGCACTTCTTTGAGCGCGGTGGTTTTCCCTGCTCCTGCCGGAGCCACGACCAGCATGAGCCGATGATAAAGCTCGGTTGCATGTTTAATCTGCCCTATGACCTGATCCGCGAAAGGTTCTGCCATTACTTTTTTTCGCAAATTCAAACTGTTATGACGGGGCATTTTGCCACTCCAAGCATGAAAATTCGTTCCTCGCTCGATGTGCTTACTCGACACACACGAATACAGACTCGCTCCATCTGACATGTGGGGGACTTGGTAATGAGATTTTTCCGGTAAAAGCCTGTGTATCATATGGAAGCATGTTGGTAGTTTTGTTAGTTTTATTTGTTAAACCTGAGGAACAGGCGACGTGCATCTTTTAACAAAAGAAGAAGTTGCCGTTCACAAAGCGGTGAGGCAACAAAACCAAAACGAAGATAGAATCGAGCTGCATCCTCATCGATCGGATGCGCAAGCAAGGCTCGTATGCCGGCATGTTCAGCCATCACGAGAGTGCGGCGAATAGCGTCCTGAAGGAGACCTCTGCCAATGCCACGTCCCTGATGGTGTAGAGAAACGGCAAGCCGAGCGAGTAAAACAACAGGGATAGGGTACTGCCCCATACCCTTACGGATGCGCTCTGGAGCTTCCAGCGTATCCACCTGTCCGACGGTCAGGCTGAAGTATCCAACAATTCGGTCCCTATCAACCACTACAAATGTTTTGGCTGAGCCGCTGGCCTGGGCCTGGCGTGCATGACGAACCAACCAGTCATTCAGGACCGGCTTGCCGCAGTCGAAGGGTGAAACACAATGCCCAGTATTCAGCGCTTCGGGGGGAATCAGGGACATTGCTCATCCCAAGGTGCAGGTTTGGAAAACAAATCCCGCAACCCGATGTTTTCCTCAGCGGGACGATCCAGTAGATCCAGCAGGGCCTGATATCGGTTGCCGGAGACCATGAACATCCGCTGATCCAGCAGCGCGTTTTCAGCGGCCCGATATGCACTGTCCATGATAAACTCTGTCAATGACTTGTGGCACACCTCTGCCGCACGGCGCAGGACGACCTCCTGTTCCGGGGTTGTACGAAATCCAAGTCGAGACGATTTAACGCTTCTTTTTGTAATAGGTTGTGTGGCTGTCATGATTGATCTCCTTGTTCAAAATTGGTATTTTATGTTAGTACATTTGACACCTAACGTCAAGCCACATCAGAAAGAATTGAGTCATTATGTTGCGTAAGGGCCAGTCTGCAATGGATATACCGCACCAGCTCAAGGAGATATTCATCCTCCTGGCACAGTATTGATTTGCTTGCCCCGTTAAATCCCTTGGGGTTTTATTCCCCGCCGCTTGCGGCGATAAAAAAACTGTCCTTTGAGGAATACCCCGTCCGCTTGCGGCGGGGTAGTTCATTCTAAATGGCATAATTTGACAATATGGAAGGACAGGGAATTAAGGCAAGGTTCGGCATGGTATTTTGAAACATGTCGACCAAGAAAGTTATTCCGGTCGCAATCGTCAAGAAAGATATCTTGGCGATTTAAATCCCTGGTGATGACATGATTAATCGCACCGGGTATATTGAGTCGTCTAAGAATGCAACCACGAACAATCACGAATCTTATGAGGAGATATTAACAGATGGTAGAACGAATTACTGCCAATCCCAATATACTTGGAGGAAAGCCTATTATCCGAGGAACACGTATCTCTGTGGAATTCATTCTTGATTTATTGGCCTCTCAGGTTTCAGAGGAAGGAATTCTTGAAGACTACCCCCATCTTACGAAAGAAGATATTCATGCCTGTCTCAGGTATGCTGCTCGTTCCTGTAAGAATGAAATATATGTGGAGTTAGAGCCGGTTACCGCATGAAATTGCATGATATCAGGATCCTTGCAGACGAGAATATTTCACCCAAAGTTACGGCGTTTCTTCGACAATATGGCCTTGATATCCTTGATACGAAGGAACAACAGTGGTACGGAAAAGACGATGAAGACCTTCTGATGATGTAAGAGGATTTTTGCTTGACATGAGATAGGGATTTGATAGGTTCTGATATTCAATTGTAGGTAATCCGAAAGGACATAAAGGGAAGACGGTGAAAATCCGACGCGGACCCGCCGCTGTGATCGGGGACGAACGCCGCAGGGTGCCACTATCAGGTTGATTGCCGGATGGGAAGGCGCGGTCAGTAGGATGATCCGTAAGTCAGAAGACCTGCCTATGATAAGGAACGTACAATAAATAACTTGAACAAATTAATGTCTTTTTTGCCGTCTTCTTCGTTGCTCGTCGATCACATAACCCGTTATGCTCGCTCCTCGCGCCTTGAATACAACAAAAAATCCTATTAATTTTTGTTCAACTTATTTATCTCCCGTTCCTAACATGATATTGTTCTGATCCTCGTGGTTTGGGATCCGGGCAACACTGACCGGGGTGAAAAACGGAATCCCCGGGCCTGTGAATTCAGGTCCGGGGATTTTTTTTGGCAAGGTAAAGTAAGGAAGGAGAAATGGCCAAAGCCATCATGTTTTTGGGAACCGGCAGTGATGTG
>JAGGRV010000460.1 GCA_021159445.1 Deltaproteobacteria bacterium
GATTTTTCAAAGCTAAACGCTAATGGCTAACGGCTAATCGCTCAACTTAGTGACTTACTTTTAAAGCATATATCAGACGCTGGCAAGAAGGACAAGTTAAGATCTTTTCATCTCTAAGCAGTTCGTTATAGAGTTGAGGGGGAATATTCATGTTACATGCAGAACAGACACCATCAGTCACTGCTGCTACGGCAATACAGGCCCTCCTGTCTTTGAGAAAGTTATATTTGGATAACAGGTTCGGGCTTATATCTTTGGATACAGTTTGTCTGTCCTCAGTTAAGGTGGCAGTCTTGGCGTCCAGTCGGTCCTCTAATTGTTTGATGCGTTTTTTCTCTGCCCTTATTTCCTTGCGATACTGCTTGATCTGTTCCTTTTTTTCTTTGATCTCTTCCTGCAGAGAGCTGGTCTCCTCCATGATGGCCAGAATTTCGTCCTCCCTGGCCGTGTTGGTCTTCTTTATTTCGTTAATTTCTTTTTGCAGTGCCTGATATTCCCTATCAGTCTTTAACGAAGAGAGCTTTTTCTGAGATTTTCCAAAACGCACATTCTCCAACTCAAATTCATCCTCTACATCAACTTTCCTTTTCTGAATTTCAGTTATACGTTCATTAAGTTCATTGAGTTCTGCGTTTTTGGATGAAAGGTGCTCTTGAAGGTCTTCAAGATGCTTTGGGGCAGAGGATTTTTCTTCATTTATCTTGCGAAGTTCGAGATCGATACCCTGTAATCGTATTAGAATTGCAAGTTCTGGTTTCAATTTTTGCTCCTTGTCTAGAAAAAGGAAGTATTTATAGAGAGCAAGGGCCTCGCACCAGGCACAAACTCGCCGGTTTTCACATTTTCATTTATCCAAAGCCCGAATGGGGATTTTTCATCGTCAAAAATATATACTTCTAAGTCCCATCCCTCTTCTGATGCCTGCTGTTTCATATATTCAGCCATGGCTGGCACTACAGGCCATTCTGTATAGAAATGTCCTGCGTCTATGATGGCCTTTCCCATCTGTTCTGCTTCCCGCGCAATGTGGTGTTTGATCTCAGCACTCAGAAAGAGGTCGGCATCTTCATCTATAGCCATAGGCCAAAGGTCTGATCCGGAGCCTCCGCAAAGAGCTACCCTGGTAATCATTTGTCCAGGGTGGCCCACTACCAAAAGCCCCGGATTCCCTAACATGCTTGAGACCTTGTGCATTATTTCGGACAATTTACAGCCATAGGGAAGGTTGCCAATTCTTCCCAGTCCCACTGATGGCGGGTTAGGTTCAGATGTGTGCAGAGGTTTTACGTCAGAAAGACCAAGTGCATTTGCCAACAGGTCGCTAACACCGCCAACAGTTGAGTCCAGGTTGGTGTGGGCTGCTGCAAGGGCTATGTTTTTGCGCAAAAAACCCGCCAGAAGGCGGGGAAGTTGTTTTGAGATGTCAAGGGAGCTTACGGGCCGAAACAGTAAAGGGTGGTGTGTCAATACCATCCGGACCTTTTGTTCAGAGGCTGCCTCTAATACATTTTCTGTAGCATCAAGGGCGACCATCAGTCTTTGAACAGGCGCATTTGGGTCTCCAACCTGCAGCCCTATATTATCCCACGATTCTGCGAGTCCAGGAGGTGCCCATTTGCTAAGAACATTCCATATCTCACATACAGTTGGAGTCATGATGGTTATTCCATTTTTTATTTCTGCTTGAGGCCCTCAGGACGAAAAAAGGTGCAACATAATAAAATTGCACCTTCTGCTTTGCAGATTGTCCTGTCCGCGATGTTTTTGATTCAATATCGTATTTAGTCAGAATTTTTGCTATCCTCATTATTTATTATAAATGGGCCCACCAGGATTCGAACCTGGGACCAACCGGTTATGAGCCGGTGGCTCTGACCAACTGAGCTATGGGCCCACCGGATAAAAATGCAATTATATTCCGACAATTATTATTGTCAAGAAGTAGTCGAGCTTCCTGCTGACACATGAATGAATTGGACAAACGTCTCCCTAAAGTCATGGAGAACAGTTTGGATTTTGATGTATTGAAGTTTTTCTCAAAAATAGCGCACGACAATGAATATTCCTATCATTACGAATCCGAGTGCTACTTTCGTAGCAGTACCAAGTACTACGCCCAACCAGGAACCGATACCAGCACGAGCGGCAGGCTGAATACGATTTTTTACCATAAATTCACCAAGAAAGGCTCCAATAAATGGCCCGGTCAGAATACCAATAAATCCGAAAAAGACACCCACCACCGCACCGACTAATGCCCCAATTGATGCCCACCGACTCGCGCCGAATTTTTTAGCGCCAAAAGCTCCTGCTATAAAATCGACTGCATGGGCCAAAATAGCCAGAGCAGCCAAAATCGCGATTGTCATACTGCCAACATGCACGAAATCCTCAGCCCATGCGGCAAGAACAAGGCCTGTGAAAATCAAGGCCGGGCCTGGTAATATCGGGAGAATCAGCCCGATTAAACCGGCGAAAACGAGTAAAATTCCAAAGATTAGAATAAGTATAGAAATTGAATCCATTATCAGAATAAAACCTGCTCTTCGGATAGGCCGGAGGCCTTGCGACCTCTTTCTCCCTTAGCACTACAACCTGACGTTTTCTTTTCCCAACAGGACAGCACGACTCCGGCCAATCTGAGGTCTTTCGATTATCTTAAAATTCTCCTGTTCAGCAGCAGAAACGATTATCTCGAAATATTTTTCTGGTACATGTCCTTTTGGTTCTATTACTAAAAATTTTCCGGTCGGTTTCATGGTTTGATATATTTCGGTAAAAAATTTGGAGGCATCAGGGACTTCGTGTACAACAGCGGATGCAAAAGCAAAATCGATTTCCTCTTTAAGGTCATCCAGACCGAGTGAATTGTGATGACATATCCGTGTTTCAATTCTATTGGACAATCCTGCTTTTTGTGTTCGTTTTTCGAGTGACCTGATCATCTTCTCCTGAACATCCACACATATTATCTTTCCTTTCGAACCGACCATTTGTGCAAGGGGCAAACTGAAGAAACCCATTGCACATCCTACATCCAGAACTTTTATACCATTCTCAATATACGGCCTAAGTATCCTTTGGGGATTTTGAAATAATTTTCTTATTGGGCTGGCAAGAAGATAACCAACCCATACAGGGCACACTCTTTTAGCCATCTATCTGACCTTTAATCATTTTATTACTCTTGCTTTTATATGGTAATAGCCTTTTTGGCAACAGAACGGGTCCACATGTAGTTTCAATCCACGCCCCCGCGCGGGGGGCGACACGGTTTCCCAGAGTCATCTGGCTGGCAAATAATGTCGCCTTGCTCCGAATCAAGACCGCAATTTGCTCCAGAAGACGAAGTTGCTTTG
>JAGGRV010000406.1 GCA_021159445.1 Deltaproteobacteria bacterium
CCGCGGTTGAAACCCTGCAAAAGCCTATCGGCTGCCAGGGAGTGTGAACGGTTACAAGGAAACAGATATATTGACTTCACTTCTGGTTGGGGTGTGACGTGTATCGGCCACGGTCAAAAGGTAATCAGGGAAGCACTGTATGAACAGGCTGGAAAAATTATCCAGAACCCCAATTCCGGGCTCACATACAGCCTTTCTCTAGACGGTCACAGTCTGAGATTCAACATTTTGAAGGAAAACCCCTTCACTTTCGATATGGCGCAACAATGCCTCATACCCTGAATTTCCATAAAATAATCAATGAAATGTGTAGGTTAAAGTTCTGGCATGCTCTTTGCTGTTTAGAGATGTTAGAAGAAGGATAATTCGAGGGCCCGAAAATTTTTCCTTCTTCAGACATCGTAGTTTCCGGCAGTGCTGGTGACAAAAGAAAAAAGGAGAAGTGGAATTATGAAAAGAGACATTATGAAGGTATCCCTGGGAATTGCAGTCGTTATGGTCCTGGCTTTATTCCTTTCAGGCAATGCCTTTTCTGAGGAAAAGGCTTCCCTTGGGGAATCCGTGACAATCACAGGTACTGTTGCTGCAGGCAGTCAGATTATAGATCAGGATGGTCATACATATATGCTGGGAGAAACCGACAAGACCCAGGCATTGAGCGCACTTGTTGGGACGAAGGTGGAACTGAAGGGGACTGTCCTGGAAAAAACAGGCGGCAAAGAGATCAGCGTCGCCGATTATAAAGTTCTGACAGAATAAGTCTTGCCGGATTATGAGCCAGGAGAGGAGAGCGGCCCTTCTCTCCACTTCTGGTCTATCTCTTAATAGCACGAAATATGGTCTCTGGGCCTTGTAGCAATTCGCCTGTCCCAGAAAAACCTATTTGGGATAAGAAATAATACTATTGTTGTTTGCATGATCCGGGCTGAACATGTCTCTGAACGCTCGGACATGGTTCTGATACAGTTTCAGTGCCTGTTTATAACCCAGATTTTCCACAATCCTGATACCTTGTTTCAGAAAACGGTATTTTTCGAACCGGCTCTTGGATTCGATGTCTGCTTCGATCCAGGCGTCCGGTACGGGATCCCCATACTTTTTCAAGAGATCGGGCACCAGGGCGCAAGCGAGCCCGCCGACGACAGCCTCTTCTAATGATATCCAGTTCTCCACGATCCGTTCCATCGATTCCAGGGTCGTAACGGACCCCAGCACGATGTCTTCCCTGATCGCGCTCTCCGTATACTCTCTCAGGACAATGTGAAGCGTCTCCTCGATCGGGGTCATCAATGCCGTGTAGGGATTCCGGGCGTTGTTCTGCCAGATGGTATGCCGGTCATGTGTGAATTCGACAGTACCGTCTTCTTTTATATATAGATATGAGGAAAAAGACCCGATCTCTCCCGAAAAAACCGTACCCCGCAATCCGACCAATACTTTCTTATGCTGTTGGTTGGAAAAGACATAGCAGGCAACATACTCCTTCGCCAGATTGTGGACCAAAAAAGCGGTTATCCCGCCATTCTCCTGCAATGGTTCGGGCTGCTCACCGCCAAGGGTCACGATACGGCAATAGGGATTCGGGAGCCCCGTCATATTGAGAACGTCATCAATGACAACATGGCAGTAGTTTTCAAACAGCCCGGCATATTCATCCCTCAGCTCAGGGACGAACATCAGCCGGTATGAAAGACTGCTCAATTCCCACTGGGAGGCCCCGCCGTCCAGATCAGTTTCTATCTTCCGTTTGATGTCCGGATTTTCCTTAATATATTCCAAACTTGCCTCGTAACTTTCTGTGTCGAAGGCCCTCACAAAACCGCTGAAAATAAAGAACGGAAGATGCCTTTCTTCAAGTCTGATCAGTTCCACAAGGCGAGAATAATTACCCACAGGCCTGTGTGACGCCAAGGCCTGAGGAGCCGAGATAATGCAGCAGAGCACTGTCAGCAGAACCGCATTCGAGTGAAACAGCCTCTTCTTCATATACTATATATCGGCTGATTTCCCCGAAGGCTTGATATTATCCTAACCGGGATAAACCGGAATAGCGCCTAAAGTGAACTGAACATATAAGACTGGAAAACTGAGGGACTGAGTTGAATTAATCTTTCATTGTGATGAGGAAACTCCCACTTGGTGGGCTACTTCCGCCAGTGGAATTCCAAAATTGTCTACCAATTGGTGTACTATCTGAATCTGTGGGACGAGTTAGTTTAATAGTTTAACATCATCCTTTTGGCATCCTTCATAGCAAGCCAAAAGTAGTTTACACTTTTGGGGGTAATATACCTCGAAAAATATGACCTGTGCGATTAGCTACTGACCGTTAGATTTTAGCTTAACACTCCGTTTTTATACAAAATTTTACCTAATAGCTAACAGCTAATGGCGGGCATCCATCTATGTTGAAAAAGTGTAAACTACAAAATGAAGGATGCCAAATTTTGCTCAAAACAAATTGCGTAACCGTTCAGCCCTTGCTGGGCAGTGATGCCTTCTCAAGCTGGACCCTGGTGCCCAAAAAACATTGGACTACCTCCTGAGTCGTTGGAGTGAGGTCAGAGACAAAAAAACGATCTTTCTGGCCATGTGATTTCTCAGACAGTTGATTTCTGGCCTCAAGGTACGAATAAACTGCGCGTGCTATTTCAGCTGAAGGGTCTACTATTTTCACCTTCTTGCCGATTTTTTCCTGGATTATTTGTTTAAGAAGTGGATAATGGGTACATGCGAGGATCAGGGTATCTATCTGCTGATTTTTTAAAGGCCTGAGATACTTTTTAACTATCATGCGACTTTCCCTGGCCTTGAGCCATCCTTCCTCCACCAAGGGCACCAGAAGAGGACATGCCTGGCTGTATACCTTTGTATCGGGCAGACGTGCATGGATCGCTTTTTCGTATACACCGCTTGTCACTGTAGCCCTTGTACCTATTAAGCCGATGATTTTTCGTCTGGTAAGGGCCAATGCCTGTTCTATAGAGGGGGTTACGACTTCAAATATTGGTTCGGAAAATTCCTGCTTTAAGGTTGAGGTGGTAGTACTGGCTGCGCTGTGGCAAGCGATCACTAATATGCCGGCCCCGTGCTCCAGCAGAAATCTGGCATCTTCTCTGGCATATTGAATAATTGTTTCCGGGCTTTTAGTTCCATAGGGGGTCCGTGCAGTGTCTCCAAAATAGATAAGGGGCTGGGTCGGCAATAACTGTTTGAGTTCGCGGACTACTGTAAGTCCGCCAATACCTGAGTCGAAAACGCCTATAGTTATACTCATTCTGAATAAGTTTCCTCTAATTATGATTTTCGTTTCAGATTATGCAATTACATAATTTAGGTTTATAAG
>JAGGRV010000075.1 GCA_021159445.1 Deltaproteobacteria bacterium
CGTGGGAAGGGGCCTTGCCAGGCCTCTTCCTTTCCCTAACCCAGCCGAGGAGGCTGGCCTGCGGCATCCTCAAACCACCCCCTTAATAACCCCCATTTTGCGGAGTGCGCGTAACAACTCCTTCATTGTATAAACCTTCATGTCGTGAAAATCTACCCCGAGCCAGGTATTCTTGTAGATTGCAAAAGACGGGTGGGCATCAGGCGGGTGGAACGGGCAGTGGATCGCGTAATAGTTAGAGCTCTCGCGGGCGATGTCCAGATACGGCTTTATCTTCTCGAAAATTTGGCGCGGGTTCACCTTCTGGATCCTCTGCCTCCTCAGGGCGTACCTCATCTCCTGCTCAAGCGTCAGTGGGACGGCCATAGTGATCTCGGGCTCTGGAGTGTAGAGGTTCAGCTTTTCGGCCACCTTCCTGGCGACCTTGTTCAGGTCATCTATCACGCGGAGCGGGATCGGGTTTATCACCCTGTAATGTCTGGTCGGATAGATCACGCAAAGCTTGGGCTTCCCATTCTCGGTCTCGCCTAAAACCGAGAACACCTCCCCGCGCTGGCCGGGCAGGCGGTACTGTTCATACTTTGGCTTCTTCCTCGTGAGGTAGATCACGTGGAAGCCGCCCCTCGGCGTCCTCTCGATGTATGAGGCCGGGAACTCAAAGAGTGAGCGCCTGAAGGCCCTCTCGTCGTCAAAGTCCAGCGCGCCGACGTAGTAGTCCGTGCCCCTGAGCTTCACGCCGGTGAGGATCGCCACGCCGTCCACGTTCCAGTAGTAAGTTTCAACGTCGCGGCGGTCTTGTTCCTCGGCCAGCTCGGGCCAGCCCTCGACCATCGGAACCTTCTTCCACCTGTCCCCCTCCCGTATCAGTTTTATCGGAACGACGGTGAAGCCGAGGTCATAGAGGCGGAGCGCGACCTCAACGCTTACCTTAGAGGGCAAAGAAGCGAGGTTTACCTCCAACTTCCTTACATATTTATCAATCATTTCCCTCAGCCCCCTTGGGCTCCTCCGGCTCAAACAGCTCGAACTCCTCACACGGCTCGCCCCAGGGGGGCGTCTCCTTCATAACCATCTTAGTAAGGGTATCAAAGTCTGTCCTATATTCCTTAAACAGGTGGGCAATCCTCGGGCACTCGGAAGTCCTATACTTAGAACAGTTGGCACAGATCCTCGCCTTAGGGTCGAGGACTACATACTGGACAGTCCTGCCCCTGTAGATGTAATCGACCAGCTTGATATAGCCGGCGTCGGCCAGGGCCTCAATCGTCGCCTTGTAAGCGTTCACGTTATTGGAGTTGAAGATCTCCTGCACAAACTTCGTTTTTGACACCACAACGCTGCCGCCGCTGTTGAGCCAGTTACGGATCCTCTCCAAGTTCTCCGCCAGCTCGGGGGTCGGCGCGCTTATCGGCGGCGAAGTGGCCCTGATGAGCATTTTCAGCGTCACGACCTCATAGTGCGGGGGCAGGTAGTCCTCGAGGGTCACGCCCTTGCTGCCCCCGATTGTCTCGGGGACGATAACCTGGAGCCTGACAAACTCAGGATTGTTCTCCACGACGTCGACCTTTACGCCGATCTTCTCGCCGTTCCCAATCATCCTGTGGATTATTTCGTTCACGTCCACCTGGTTCAGGTCTTCGTCTATGCTGAACGTTATGAGGTTCCCCAGGATCCTCGCGGCAAAGATTTTTTGGGAATACTCGTGGATCAGGATCCTCTTCTCGCGGTCTAACACCAACTTTGTCAGTATCGGTTCCAAGTGGGGGTATTCCGGGAGGACGACGTCGACGTCCAGCTTCGTCAGCAGCTTGAGGATGTGCCTTATATACATCCTGAGCCGCGCGATGTGCTCCCTTATGAGGGGGTTCTTGTGATCCCTCTTATAGTAGGGGACTTCGCCAGTAACGGGCAAGACCAGCGTCCTCCTGACAAAGCCGTCCGAGGCCCTCCTCTCAATAATCCCCCAGTCCTTTGGCGTGCCGGCAAAATAGGCATGGAGAAAATACTCCCCGGCTGGGATAACGACGCTCTTCTCCTTCTTTGTCCTAATTTGGCCGATTTCGCCCAGGTAGTATGCGATGTTCAGGATCGGAAAAAGCGTGGCCATATAGCTGTCTATGTTCCTGCTCAAGCGCCCTACCTCGTCAAACCAAATATACGTGTGCCTGTTGCTGCCAAGGGCCTGAACCATCGCTTCCGGGGAACCCGCGGGGATCCCAGGGATCACGCCGCTGAAGAGCGAGAGGTATGTCTCGATAAACCTCGTCTTCATCGTGCCCGGCTCCCCGACCAGCGCGATGTAGAACGTGCCCGGCCAGTAGTCCGAGCCGTCGACCCACATACGGGAGGCCAGCGCCACTGCCGCCGAGCTGAAAATTATGGGCACGTTCGGGTTATATTTGCAGAAGGCTGCCCTTGACAGCCTCAAGTACTCCATGACCGCCTTTTCAAGGGTGTACAATGTCAGTCCCCCCTCATCTGCCGCAGGATCCTCTCAACTTCCTCCCTGGGGATAGAATAGTAACCGCCAGGCGTCTTCCCCGCCTTTATCTTCCCGCTCCTGCACCACCGCCACACCGTCATAGGGGAAACGCCCAGGATCCTTGCGACCTCATAGGTGGTGAACCACTTCTTCTCCTTAAGCTCTTCCATCCCTAACAGCCCCCTCAAGTTCAACTGCCCAGAGGTTGTCATGAACTTCCGGGTCGTATTCCTCAATGCTGATGGTGCACCACCCTTCCCCGGCGAGCTCTACCGCTTTCTGGTGGGCCTCGAGGGTGGAGTCCGCCTCGACATTAACTGCAAGGACGTTGAGTAAGACCTTTTCCCCGGGAACCCTTGGCAGGTATGCGTTAGTCCTTATCATCAACACGACCCACTGCATAACATCCGCCCCCAACCATTACCAACCATAACATACTATATAAGGTTTTTTGATCAAAGGTGTGCATCGGGCGCGCTGCTGCCGATGCACAGGGTTGTGCGTTTAATATCCCAAATATCCCAAAGGTCAAGGGGCTTGGGATTTTACGTTTGTAAAGGTCAAATGTATGCATTTTATACATTTAATATCCCAAAAGATGTTGTGGGATATTATGGTATTTATTGGGATGATATGGTATTTGAGATATACAGCCTTATACACTGTCGCGCAGAAGTGTCCCCGCGTGTCCCTACCTGCGCAATTAAAGTCCCACCGTAAGTCCCAAGGCCTGGGACGTTTGGGGCATTACCCCCAGCGGCTCCACCGGAAACGCACCCAACCTTTGGTTGCACACACATTGTTCCTATAACAACACTTATATACTTAAGGCACCAAAGTCACTTG
>JAGGRV010000382.1 GCA_021159445.1 Deltaproteobacteria bacterium
CTAATCGTAATTTTACGTTGTGCTTTCAAGAGGGGCAAGACACGCAGTTGGCGTTCATTGAGCGCAAGTATTGACACGACATCCGCCGTCAACCAGTCCAGCCACAGATTCAGATTGCTCCCGCTCCCTGAATTCATCCATAGAAAAGACGCGAAAAGCCATTTTGTAACCGTTCACGGGATTACAACGCTCGTTTTACCGCAACCTACAGAACTGTAAGCGTTTACAGGGTGCTGCAGATGCGAGGCGGAGGGTACGCAGACGTACTTCCTGTACTTCAAGTGCCCGACAACGAAGCAGATGCGGTGCCATGTGAACGCTTACTCATAACTCAACATTTCCCTAAGCAGAGCAGGCATAAGCAGAGTGGTTGTGAATGGACTCGAAATTTTCCGCCTCTACCGCAAACCAGGTAACTCCAGGCAACGCTTTAAGACCCTGGCATACGGTCCTTACCACGTCCTCTACAAACATCGGCCTTTCGTATGCCCTTTCTGTAACGAATTTTTCGTCAGGTCTCTTGAGCACTGAATAGACCTCTGAAGAAGACGCCTTTTCCACTTCTGTAATCACGTCCTCAAGCCATAAAAAACGATCAAACCTGACCCATGCCCTCACTTCTCCCCTTTGGTTGTGAGCACCGTAATCAGATATCTCCTTTGAGCACGGGCACACTGTAGTAATGGGCACCCTGACCACCAACATCATATCAAATCGATCTGTTATGGTGCCATGGAGACCGCAGCCATATTCCATGAGCCCGGGGGTCCTGGTCACTGGTGCCTGCTTTTCAATGAAATAGGGGAAATCCACCTCAAGGTGGGCCTCCTGTGAGTCAAGGCGGTTCTTCATCTCAGCAAGAATTTTGGCAAAAGTCTTGACATTAATTTCCCTGCGATACTCATTCAGGATCTCAACAAAACGGCTCATGTGTGTCCCCTTGAATTGGTGGGGCAAATTCACATACATATTGACACTGGCCACTGTCTGTTGGGTGCCTTTTGCCTTATCAAGGACAGTTATTGGGTAACGGATATTCTTTATACCCACCTTGCGCAGAGGGATTTGCCGATTGTCAGGCATGTTTTGCACATCCGCAAGTGGAGGAAATGTATTGATCATGTCATCTGCTCCAGTATGTCTAAGAGATCCTGGGCTGATTTTCCAAACGTGTGGTCGGCCTTATAGATTGGCACCCCTGCTCTTTCAGCCTCCCTGATCTCGTCTGATGTAAGAAAGACACCTATGGGCTTGACGCCTAAGTTCTCCTGTATGTAGTTCAGGTCTTCTTGGCCATGTACCTGATTGGCCACAATTCCAAGATGATTCATCTTCAAATCTTTTCCCAGGGCTAGTATTTTACTCGCGGTCTCAAGACTTCCTCTATAGGGCTGAATTACTACCAGCAGATGGTCTACACTGGCAATCGTACCCCGGCCCAGATGTTCAACTCCTGCTTCCATATCAATGACTATGTCTTCATCCCTAGAAAGGAGCAAGGTATTCAAGAGGGTCCTGAGCACTGCATTCTCAGCGCATGCACATCCTGCCCCTCCCTGTTGAATGGCCCCGAGCACCATGAGTTTTATATTTCCTTTCTGTCTCATGAAGCGCTCCGGGAGGTCGTTTACCCTTGGATTTAAACGGTAAAAAGGGCCGTCTCTCTCGGATCTTTCCTGAATAAGCTCTTGCATCTCCGCTATCGGGCAAATATCCTCTGCCTGCGGAAAATCAAGGGCTCTCGCAAGATGTGGACTTGGATCCGCATCAATGGCAAGCACTTGCCTACCCTTGTCTGCCAGGGCCTGAATGAGGAAGGCGCTGACGGTGGTTTTACCAACGCCGCCTTTGCCGCTTACTGCTATTTTCACAGGATATTCCCCTATCTATATCTCAAAAAAATCGTAACTACTCACGTAGTCAGGCTGAAGCTGTTTAGACTGAAGGCTGAAGGGGTCAGAAGAACACGATTGCCGTACTTTGGCGGAAATATCTAGTTCTTACACCAAACATGGCTTTTAAATGCGCTTTTTCCTAACAGTCTTCAGCCTTCAGCCTATCCATCTGAATAGTTACAAAAAATCCGTCTTAAGTCACAGTACTAAATGCCGGAAAAATCTCCAAGTATATCTATCAGCAAAGTAACTACTCAGGTAGATAGACTGAAGTAGAAGGCTAATAGGGACATTTGAGCCTTTCCAGTCATTTGTCGTTATAGTATTATGCTGTAAACGTTTACAGTTCGGTGGGTTTAAGAATGTCCAATAAAACCAAATCAAGAGCCAAAAATAATAATTCAGACCAGAAAGGGGGCTTATTTCAGGAAATACTGGGGCTTTCTTTCCTGGCAGGTGCAGTATTCGTCTGCGCTTCTTTACTGAGTTATTCCCCTGAGGATCCTTCTCTCAGCCATTATGCGCTTAAAGGTTCCAGCAACTGGATGGGGCCTGTGGGGGCCAACTTGGCAGCTTTTTTTATGGAAACGCTGGGGTTTGCTTCATGGTGGATACCGGTAATCCTTACGGCTATGGCATGGTCTCTCTTCTGTTCAAAAAAAGATCGACTCCCTTCGTTCCCATTGTTGATCTTTGGCTGGATGGCCATGCTTCTGGCCACAAGTATGGCCTTTGCCCTATCGTCTACGACTGGCGAAGGCCCGGCTGTCACTCCCACCGCAGCAAGTGGAGGAATTGTAGGTCTCAGTCTTACGAATTTTCTTATCAACTGGATCGGAGAATGGGGAACCATATTGTCAGGAGTGGTTTTGTTCATCACCGGCCTATTAGCTGCGACCACCTTTTCCCTGACAAATATCTGGCCAGCCATCTCTTCAATCAAAAAGCGCGGTCTTTTTCAACGAATCAAGGTTCAAAAGCCCCTTAGTCAGAACACAAAAAAGGCCTCAGCAAAAGACGCCTATTTTGAAGGCCCTGTAACGGATATCCCCAAGATTATCGATTCTCGGAGAAATTCAGGCAAAAAGGGACAGGATGCTAAAGGGAAGGAGCAATCAAAGTTTCAAATAAGTCCGGTCGCAGGGGACTTTTCTCTGCCGCCCTTGACCTTGCTGAATGACCCGCCGGAAGAAAATGAGGAAACAGACAAAGAGGTCTATCTTTCCAATGCCCGGTTACTCGAGAAAAAACTCCTGGACTTTGGAGTTGCCGGAAACGTGGTAGAGATATGTCCCGGACCGGTTGTTACAATGTACGAATATTCGCCTGCTCCAGGGATTAAGATCAACAAGGTGGCCTCCCTTGCTGATGACCTGGCCCTGGCCCTCAGGACCCACAGCGTCCGGATAGTTGCCCCTATTCCCGGCAAGGC
>JAGGRV010000001.1 GCA_021159445.1 Deltaproteobacteria bacterium
GAAGAGTTGATCAAAGAAGGAGACTTGATAGGTCTCCTCAAAAAAACCGGAGAACTGCACGGGCATTTTTGCAGCCATTCGGCGTATGGCGTCAAGGCAGGCTACATCGCCATGCGCGAGCTTGGAATGACAAACACAGGAATGGAAGAAGTTGTAGCGATCGTTGAGACCAACAATTGCTTCAGCGATGGAATTCAGATGGTTACCGGATGTAGTTTTGGTAACAATTCGCTGATCTACAGGGATTACGGAAAAACTGCAGTAACCGTCGCAAAAAGGGATGGTACAGCGATGAGGATTGCACTCAATCCGGATTTCGAAGAAACCCGCTCTGAGAAATATCCTGAAGCAAACGCGCTCTTTGAGAAGATTGTTGTGAGGCGTGAAGAGCCGACACCTGAAGAGACTGCGAGGATGATGCAGCTCTACAGAGAAATGTCGATCGAATTGCTCGACGCGGACGACTCCGAACTCTTCACGATCGAGCGCAAGACGATAACGCTTCCGAAGTACGCGCCGATATTCGCATCTGTCAGATGTTCCATCTGTGGCGAGAACGTGATGGAGACGCGTGTGAGGATGAGAGATGGTAAACCGGTCTGCATTCCGTGCGCTCACGATGACCACTACGCGATGTACGGGAGCGGACTGTGTATTGAGAGGTGATGAATATGATATTGAGTCCGGATAAAAGGGGGCACGTCCTTCCGATGCCGGTGGTATTGATTTCCACTGTAGACAAGGATGGGAACAGGAATGTAGCACCTTATGCGAATGTGATGCCAATATTAAGACCGCTGGATCTGATAGCTATTGCATCATGGCTCAGGCGGGACACGCTCGACAATATTCGGGATACGAAGGAGTTTGTGATCAATATCCCGTCCGCGGATCTCGTGAACGAGGTGATGATCTGCTCGAGAAATTATCCGGAGAGTGTGGATGAATTTGCAGAGGCAAATCTGGAAGCGAAAGCATCACAGAAGGTGACCGCGCCATCCATTGAAGGATGCATCGCATGGATGGAATGCGTGCTTTCTCGGGAGGTTGTTGAGGATGGACAGTACTCAATCATCATCGGAAAGGTCGTGCATCTCGAGGTTGATGACAGATATCTCGCAGAGAATGGGGATATGGATTTTGAAAAGGCACGTCCTCTCTCGGTGGTGGCTGGCGATGCCGGAATGCACTACACCGTGCCAGCGGGCACTGGCGACTACCGCGAATATGCTGAAATGTTTACAGGAGGTAACTGAAATGAAGACGATACCAGTACTTGGTTTGCTGCTGCTCTGTTCCGGATTCGCCGGAATTGCGGCTGCGGATGATTCGATTGACATAACCGGTGCGGTGCAGGACGCAATGACTGAGCTTGGGGTCACAAACGAGACTCCGGGTCTGTGCGTGTTGACCGATGCCGGATATGTGAAGGTTAATGGAGAGACGACAGAGGATTGCATAAGGACAATCCGGAATGAAACAGGTTGTTCTATCGGAGATGGGAACTTACTAACGATCCACAGGTCGGTAAATAGTCCGTTCTGGTTCGTAATCTTTGATAACGAGACAAAGGACTGTGTTTACTCAGTTTACAAGAACGGAGCATTCACAGCAACGACGGTCAACATCGACGGAGAGAACGCAACAACCAGCGATGGCTGGAATGCGATGAAGGCAGCACTCGGATCGGACGCGTTCACGATCGTCACGATCGCAAATGCATGGGGATATGGCGCACCGTACGACTTTTTGAAGTGCGTGGAATTCCACAACCACTTATGCCCCGGGGTGACGTCGGGTTACATGCTTGCAGACTATCTGTTGAAAGAATACCCGCTGGATACTGGCGAGAAGTACGTGGTGATCGCATGTCCGATCTGGTGCAAGGACGATGCGCTGCAGATTATGCTGGATACAACCGTCGGGAAACGGAGCATCTTTGCAAAGAACATGCCGGCACACGATGAGATCGAGAACACTGCCGGGATATACATCGTCTGGAACAAGACGCTTGCGAGTGGAACCGGTTATGTCCTCTCGTTTGACTTTGATCATGCACGTAATGTTTCGAATGTGACTGAAAGCGATTTTGAGACGTACCCCATGGCAAGCAGGATCAAGATGGACTGGGGGATGATGCCGTACCTGAATCAGCCGGAAACGTTCATATCGACGCTGCACACGTTCGATGTGACCTCTGATCTACTTAAGAGGCTTGAGCTGGCAGGAGTTGATCCGTACGTTGAGATCGGGCTTGCAGACGATCCATGTGGAATTGATATCTCGGGTGCGCTGCAGGATGCAATGGCTACGCTCGGAGTAACGAGAGATAGTTCCGGTCTGTGCGTGTTGACCGATGCCGGATACGCGATCGTAGATGGCAACACGACCGAGTGCTGTATCGGAACGATCGAGAGGGTGACTGGATGCTCCATCAGTGATGGAAACCTCTTACCAGTCCACAGGTCGGTAGATAAGCCGCTCTGGTTTGTGATCTTTGATAACGAGACAAAGGACTGTGTTTACACAGTTTACAAGAACGGAGCATTCACAGCAACGACGGTCAACATCGACGGAGAGAACGCAACAACCAGCGATGGCTGGAATGCGATGAAGGCAGCACTCGGATCGGACGCGTTCACGATCGTTACGATCGCAAATGCATGGGGATATGGCGCACCGTATGACTTATTGAGGTGTGCGGAAATCCACAACCACATCTGTCCTGGACTGTCGTCCGGCTACATGATCGTGGAATACATCCGTGAGAATTACCCGCTCGGGGCTGGTGAGAGCTACACCTGGATCGGATGCCCGAACTGGTGCAAGGAGGATGCTATCCAGGTTCTTCTGGATTTAACCCCGGGAAAGAGGAGTTTAATTGTGAAACAACGCGAGATTCTCGTGAATGAGCGCCCGCTTGCTGGAATTCTCATAATCTGGAACAGCACAGCAAACTCGGGAAGAGGTGTGTCCTTCCGGTACGACAAGGGCGAATCGTGCAACCTCACCGGTGTCGATATCGATGATTTCAGCCCGCCTGGTGGCAAGTCAAACCCGCTCTTCTGGACGACACGACTAAAGAACGGTTTCGGACTGCTGCAGTACCTCGATCAACCAGAGGCCGTAATCTCAACGGATTCGGACATGTTCAATGTGACCTCCGAACAGCTCAACCGGGTGAAGGAGGCAGGAGTTGATCCGTACGTCGAACTCGGACTTGAAGAACCAGCCGAGGTGCGTGGAGACTTCAACGGTGATGGCAAGGTCACATCTGCTGACGCGTTGATCCTGCTTCAGGCAGCGGTTGGGAAGATAAC
>JAGGRV010000171.1 GCA_021159445.1 Deltaproteobacteria bacterium
GACGCAGAGGTCACAGAGAGAAAACAAGCTCTGCGCTTTCTGTTGTGAATATAGCTGACCAACGACAATGGAATTTGGACCCCTCAGCAAAAAGGCAGAAGTTTGAATCCATAATAGAAACTTTACTAGGTATGCAACCTATGGCAGAGCTATCACGCTTTGCCTTTTTTCGAGAAAGGTGACTTTGCCCGAAATCCCCTTAAAATTCTTTTACGGCATAGCACCGGCATAGCACCATAAAAAAAGCACTCACAGCAAAATGCCATAAGTACTTGATATTTTTGGTCCGCCCAGCAGGATTCGAACCTGCGACCTGCGGATTAGAAGTCCGCTGCTCTATCCAGTTGAGCCATGGGCGGGAACTGAATGACCGATTCGGATTCGTGTATAATCTCTTATTATGTCCTTGTAAAGTGACTTTCCTCGTGACCGTTCAGGTTCTCGGTGAACCTTGAACCTCTTAACCCTGAACCCTGAACCAGTATAAGGTTACAGATGTTTTAATACTTCTGACAAGCGATCTACCTGGATCTGCAATTCATCTAGTCCCGCATTGTTGTGGATTACATAATCAGACCTTTTGGCCTTTACTTCTTGAGGAATCTGAGTGGCCATCCACCTGGAGGCCATGTCAATAGACATCTTTTTACGTTCTGTCAGTCGTTTGATACAGATCGGTTCTGGTGCCACAACTGAAACTATATAGTCAAACAGGTCCTGCCAGCCTGCTTCAAAGAGTAAAGGTACTTCCACTATTACGATATTGTTCCCTGAAGCGGCCAGTTGTTGTAGTATCTGATCCATTCTTTTAAATACATGGGGATGAATAATATTTTCTACAAGCTGCCGGGCGTCAGCGTCAGTCAATATCACGTTCAGCATTTGGTGCCTGTCAAGGGTCCCGTTGTCCCTTAAAATTTCTTTTCCAAAGACCTTGACAAGCTCCTCCAGGGCTTGTTTACCAGGCTCCACAACCTCTTTGGCAAGCCTGTCTGTATCAATGACCGGGAAATCCTGCTCCGATAGTATTCTTCCCACGGTGCTTTTCCCCGAGGCTATACCACCGGTAAGACCAATAATTTTGGCAGGCCAGTTAAAGGATCTTTTGCAAAAATTACCTTTTTTGGATAATATGTTCGGGTACAATGGTGTCGAAGCCATGTCACAAGTTCATCATTACAGGAGAAACGGATGAAAGTCGATAGAGACACTGTTGTCACTGTCAATTATACAGTGACCGTAAAAGATGGTGAAACACCAGAGGACCTCAACAGACCCTTTAATTGCCGGTTTCTGTATGGCAGAGATCGTACTTTACCTGCCCTTGAAAAGGCCTTGATCGGCCATGAGCAGGAAGATGAGATCCAGGTAAACATACCACCTGAGCAGGCCTTTGGCCCCTATAACCCATATCTTATTAGAAAAATTTCCATTTCTGATCTTAGTCATTCCGAACGGTTGAAGGAAGGGAAATATTACGAAGAGTTCGATTCAAATGGGAAACCAATCAAGTTCTTTCTGAAAGAACTACACAGTGATTACGTATTAGCAGACTTCAATCATCCCGCAGCCGGAAAGTCTTTAGTTCTTAATGGGACTATTTCCGAGGTAAAGGCCGCATCCATGCAGGATATCATGGTAGCTATGAATGCGAATCAGTGTACAGATGGTGGGTGAAGTCATTGAGAGCCAGGGCCAGGTAGGCCCTTCCATATAAATACAGACCTCGTTAAGTGGTTGAGTAGTTAAGTGGTTATTATTGTTTGAATCTATATCATTTGTACAAAAATTGGACACTTGATGTAGTTGAAGGTCTAATATACTGATTTAACATAATTATTTTTCGACTCAACGACTCAACTATTTGACGATTTCTGTATTAAATAAACCTTCCATTAACCCGGAAAACGCCGCCCCATGCACTTTTCCCGTTCAGAATGCAGCTTGAAATATCTAATTGAAGGAAATTATGGAAATTGAGGACGTTCCAATGAGTGGAAAGCCAAGTTATGAAGAATTGGAACAAAGGGTCAAGGAGTTGGAACGGGAAGCTGGTGATCGCAAGCGTACGCAGGATGCCTTGCGCGAGAGCGAGGCCACTTATCGCCTGCTTTTCTCTGTCGAACCTGATGCTATTATAATCGTGGACGCCCGGACGAAACGGATCGTTGATGCCAACGCAGCGGCCTTGACGCTCTATGAATACAGCCGTGATGAGTTTTTGCGCCTTAGGGCCATAGAGATTTCGGCCGAGCCGGAAAAGTCAATCGCGCACATCCAAGAAGTGGCGTCCGGGATGCCTGCCGTTGCGTCGCCCGGCCCTGTCCAGCGTCTTCATAAGAAGAAAGACGGTACGATCTTCCCGGTGGAGATCTCTTCCGGGGTATTCCTGATCCAGGACCGCAGAATGCTCTGCGCCATCATCCGGGACATCACGGAGCGCAAGCGGGCAGAGGCAGCAATAAACGAAAGTGAGGAGAAATACCGCAGACTTTTCGACGAATCCATTGACGCAATCTACATTACGAGCCGGGAGGGTAAATTCCTTGACGCTAACCAAACCTCCCTAAAACTTTTCGATTATGCCAGGGAGGAGCTGATAAACAATATCAATATTCGAAAACTATACATTCGTCCTGGCGATAGAGACAAATTTCAGCAGGAAATAGAGGGAAAAGGGTCCGTTAGAAATTATCCTATAGAGTTTCGCAAAAAGAATGGAACAGGGATGAACTGTCTCCTCACGTCTACTTTGCGGGTTTCCAGTGATGGCGATATTCTTGGATACCAGGGTATCATTCGGGATATCACGAAGCGAAAGCTGGCGGAAGAGGCGCTCAGGGAAAGCGAAAAAAAGTACAGTACTCTGGTCGAAAATTCTCTGACCGGCATATATATCGACCAAGACGAGAAGATCGTGTTTGCCAATAACAGGTTTGCTGAGATTTACAGGTACCCAAAAGGCAAATTGATAGGTATTGAGACCTGGAGACTGGTCCACCCTGATGACAGATCCATGACCAAACAAATGAGGGCCAGAAGGCTAAGTGGAGAAGATGCACAATCGGAATACGAGGCGAGGGGCCTGACAAAGGATGGCGAAACCATTTGGATTACAAGAAGGAATGCTCGCATAGAGTACAAGGGAAGGCCTGCTATACTGGGTAACGTCGTAGATATCACAGAACAAAAGCGGGCAGAGGCAGAACTTAGAAAGACAAACGAGGAGCTTAAGAACTTTGTCAGTGTTGTCTCCCACGACCTGAAAACTCCGGTCATTGCCAT
>JAGGRV010000025.1 GCA_021159445.1 Deltaproteobacteria bacterium
ACTTTAGGCACTTCAAACTCAATTAATTAGAACTAAGGTAACTAATTAAGCCGCGCGATAAAACTCCCATCATCTTGACTGTTGAACTCTATCCAGCCCGGATCTCTCAACATCCCCGGATTGAGTATCAGGGTGCGTCCTATCCGATCTTCTCCTCTGGATTCGTGTATGTGGCCTGTGAAACAAAAATCAGGCTGTTTTTTTTCAATGAATTCCCTGATGGCTGTGCTGCCAACGTGGACCCCACTGCCTATCAGGTCGGTAGCAGTGTTGAAGGGAGGAGTGTGGGATATCAGGACCTTAGTCGGTGCCTGGGTTACATATTGGTATGCCTTGTTGACAATGTCTCCGAGTTCTTCTTCAGAGAACTCGGTTGGTGTGTTGAAGGGAGTGAAATTAGATCCTCCTACACCGAAGATCCCCAAGTCCCCCAGGACAAATCCTTTGCCATGGATATTGATGCCAAGTTCATCCAGATAGTTTCCGACCGATGCCTTATCCATATTACCCAGGACAGCATATATTTTGGGATTAATGCGCCGGATGACATCCAGTATGGTTGAAGCGTCTTCTTTCCCTCCAAAATTGGTAAAATCCCCTGTAATTATCACCAGGTCTGCCTTTGAAAGCCCAGTGATCTTCTCAATGCCTGCGCACTCCATGTGGATGTCTCCAAAGGCTATAATGCGCATTCGGTCCTCCTATTAACTGATTCCGCTGAAAAAACTCAACAAACCCCACCCCTCCGACAAATTTGATCTATTTTCTGGCTACATATTGGGGCAAGAAACCTTTATAGTCTTCCTTGGTTTTTGCTATAGGATATTTTTCAAATTTTTTCTTTTACCAGGAGCGTTTCTTGTGGCGGTCATTTCGTGCCCTTGCCTCATTTACCTTTAAATTGCGTCCACCGAGGTCTTTTCCGTTAAGAGCTTTTATAGCGGCATCGGCATCGGCATTATCCATTTCGGCGAAGCAAAAACCACGCGGTCTCCCTGTATCGCGATCAGTAATCCAATTGAAGGACTCGAGAGTCCCATACTGCTCAAGCATTTCGCGAACTTCTGCTTCTGTGGTATTAAAGGGCAAATTCCCAATATAAAGTTTCATTAATACATTCCTCTAGGAGCAACTGTATTCTTTAATAGTCATTTTTGAATGAAACAAACTTTTAGTTTTAGTAGTTGCTCAGGCTTAAGGTCCATTATAGATAAAATTGGTTGGAAAAATAAAACGAAAAAAGCGGGCCATCGAAAGCAAACCCGCTTTTCAGTGCTGATTCCCGAGGCCAACCGGCACTAGGCGCGCACGTTGGATGCCTGGGGGCCCTTGGGGCCCTCAACCACATCAAACTCCACTGTCTGCCCTTCTTCTAAGGACTTGAATCCGCTGCCCTCAATAGCGCTGAAGTGAACGAAGACATCAGGCCCATTCTCTTGAGAGATGAAACCGAAGCCTTTTTGATCGTTGAACCATTTCACAGTTCCTTTTGCCATGATCTTTCCTCCTTTCCTAAAAACTATGGGCTCTTTCGACCCATGTGTTGCACTTGCCATGGGTTCGAAACGCCCAAACGGAAAGGATCCGCCATGCAGGTGATTTCTGATCCATACAGAGTGTCATGTTTCCTCAAGAGCTTATCTATAAAAAAAGAGGCACTATTTGTAGCCTCTTCATTTACAGATTTGCCACTTGATAGCCTTATAGACCTACATATAGCTGATTTCAGCTATCCATTAATAAAATATACGAAACATTTCTTCTAGTGTCAATAAAAAACAGGGAGAGCCACGCCGCTACCGGGATGTGTTGGAAACGGCCGACGATACCTATGGGGGAATTCTATGTTTAGGTGTTCCTTCGGACAATGCTTGGTGTCCCAGACAGAGTTCTCGGTTTTTTGATGGTCACTCATAGCCTTGATCTTTCATGGACGATATATGACAATGGCATGTGTACCAAATATTTATATACAGGGATCGTCTGGGAAATTTAACAAGGTGGACCCTGAACCTGTAAACACCTACGATATATGTGCGGATAAAAGATGAAAATAGAGAAAAGGAAAAAACTCAAGGAGTTATACAGCCAGTACGAAAAGGACGTGGCCGAGTTTAAAAGATCAGCGGCATGTGTAAAGTGCTGTGCTGACTGTTGTATAGACGTTGGTAATATCGATATTACAACTCTTGAAGGCATTATCATCCATGACCGGGTGGCCACGTTTGAAGAGCCACTAAAATCGGAAATAAGGGCCAGGCTGGCTCAAAACAAGATGCAGAGAGAAAAGGGAAGGCTTTCTCGATGCGCCTTTCTTAAGGCGGACAAGACCTGCATGATCTATGATATTCGTCCTTTTAGCTGCAGGTGGCTCTATTCAGTCAAAAAGTGCGATGGCGCGTCGCCTACCATTCACCGTAAGGCAATAAACTTGGCTAAGCAGACAGTGAAAAAGATTCAACAGCTTGACCCTAGCGGATATTCCGGGCATATCAGTTACATTCTCTTTTTGCTGGACAAGGAAGAATTCAGGAAGCTCTATCTGCATGGCAAATTCAAACCTCAAAAGATAGCAGATTTTGGGCGAAATCATGGGATATTGATCAATCGTTTCGTCTTGCTCTGAAATTCGGGCTAAAGCGATTTCATGTCTAATAAAAAATAGACTTCACTTGAGCTTCTTGCAAAATTTAAGATTTTGTTCAATGGCAAGGCTAAAGGAATAAAGTGAAAAAGGATCAGATGCAAATTATGGCAAATCCTTCTTTCCCTGTCGCATTGGCAAGACGCTCATCCAGACAAACAAAGCAGAATCATCACGGTAAAGCGATTGCATGGTCACCTGGGGCTAAGATACGCTTTTCACCAAATAAGTGCGGCTCTCGGGCAACGCTGACACGGTTACGTTGCAATACTGTGCCTTATGCTATTGCGCCAAAGCGCATATCGGGACAACGTGGCAGATCACGCAAGTATGGAGCACGACTGGGCACGTGTGCTGAAAAGGCAGCAAGGCTCAAAACGAAGGCATCAAGCCATCGCGTATTTTTTTATGGGCGTTACCGCGACGTGATGGCTACTACAAGGGTGGTCATGCTCAAAACCATTAAATGCCCTGTCAGGGTAGTCTGGGTCTTTCGTAAAACACAATGAATTGCCCTCTTTTCTACTGATCTGGATCTGTCCATTGAACAGATCATCGAGTACTATGGTGCGAGGTGGAAAATCGAATTCGGTTTCAAGGAGATCAAACAGGAGATTGGCAGCAGCAA
>JAGGRV010000186.1 GCA_021159445.1 Deltaproteobacteria bacterium
GATCAATATATTTCGAAAATCTATAATTTCTAAACCATTCTAAACCATGACGTGTGGTAATTGGAGAATGCTTATGAATGAACTCAAAGTTAAGTGTGGTGTCTTTAAATTTCTGCTTTAAGAGATAAATAATTCCTTCTCTTACAAAATCATCACCAACATTATGATTAACTGTTGTTATAAAACAAATTTTTGTCATGAGTTCTTCTTAAGAGAAAAAATGGCTAAGTAGGGTTTTTTTAACAGCTTAAAATCACACGACTCTTCCATAAAAAATCCGAAATATTATTGAAAAATCTTCCAAGCAATAATGCCCTTTTCCCCATTCCAACAAGAAAGGCCATCCTTTTATGTATATTATTTTTAAAATAATATCTTTCACCGATATATTTCTTTTCTAATACTGTTAAACCCGTTGGTTCAATAATTTGGCGATTAAGCGATTCTTCATCATAAAATCTCTGGAAAAATGTTTTCTCATTAGCAATCGATTTGATAGCATAAACATCACCATTCTTATATTCATTAAATGCCCTTTTATAATAAGGCACAGAAAAAGAAAATATTCCCCCTGGCTTAAGTAACTGTGTGACATTCTTAGACGCAATAATGTCCCCGCCATTCTCAGGATGAATATGTTCAAACACCGAGCACGAAAATATGTAATCAAATTGACCGATATTGGAAATGGTAAGCAGGTCAGTTATATTGGCATATCGAACATCAAGATTTTTCAGACAGAGAACCGAGGATTTAAGATGTAAGTCTTCCAATTCCATCTCAAATGGGTTGATGTAAACAACGTCCCATAGTTCGGAACAAAGACATAAAGAAAGACTTAATATCTGAGGTGAGCCTATGTCCAATATCCGCAAATTCTTATTCTTCTTTATATCTATTCCACTAACATCAAGAATAGCCGGAATCTCTTTTGTCCTTGTATAATCTATAGGTACTAATGCCGTTGAGATAAACTTTTTTGCATAGTTTTTTGCGAGTTTATTTGCAGCCGTAATCAGTATGTTATAAGATTTAAAATTCATATTGCCAGGCTCTTGCCGATCGATAGCAATTTATGCAGAAGGAGATTCAAAGTGCTTCGATTTGCAAAATTCTTCAAATATTTCTGATCCGAAATACGATCTTTACATTTCATCTTCCCACCATCCATAAAACTGGTCTCAAAAAGGATTTATTTTGCATAACAAAAACCTTTCTTGCCTTATTGATAAATGAAAAAGCAATATGAGAAGCAACAAAAACCGAAAAAAAAGTTGCTATTGCTGCACCATTAATGCCGTAGTTTGGTATAAGCAGAATATTCAAAACAACATTCACCATCGCACCCGCAGTGCTTCTAATAGTTGCGATATATTGCAAATTTTCAGCAATAATCCAACGCCCATTTGCAACTCCCAAAAACACAAACACCCCGGCCCAGATATGAATACTCAAAACCCCTGCTGCCGGGGAAAAAGCATCCCCATACAACACTCTGATTACCCAGGGTGCCAGAAAGGTTGTGGGCAGGGCAATAGCTACGGCGAGCCAGACCATCAGATCATAGAGTTGCTGCAATCTCTGATAATAAAACGCTTCACTCTGTTTTTTGGCGTTGATAATAGCCGGAAAAACAGACGATGTGATTGCCATCGGTACAAAATACCAGGCTTCACTTAATCTTACCGCTGCCGCATAAAGCCCTACCTGTTTGGCATCCAGCATCTCCTTGATCATAACCTGATCTATTTTCATATAGACCGAAATTACCATCCCCGACAATATCAACGGCCAGGAATCCCTTAATAACTCTTTAGCGGTCTCCCATCGCCATTTCCAGTGCCACACTTTTCCGGTATTCTTCAGATACATGGCAGTCAATCCAACGCTATGCACCACTGCATCCAACAGAAAAACACAGGCAAAATATACAAGAGGAGCTGATATCCAGATAAGAATAAGTTTAATTGTGGAAGAAACTACAAGCTGAACAAGCTGGGCATATACCACATATTTGGATTTTACCTCTGCCTGATAATTAAAATCGATGACATTAAATGCCTGGAAGATGATGGCAAAGGCGATGATAACAATTAGAATGTTGGTTTGAGTATCATTATGGGTAAAAGGAACTGCCGCGGCGATACCGATCCACATCAGGATTGCGCCGCCTGCTTTTAGCCAAAAAGCCGTGCCAAGCAGTTCATCCCTGCGCTCCGGGGTCTTGACCAGTTCCCGCACCATGATGCCGTCAAGCCCCAGGGTTGCCAGTGCCGTAAAGAGACCGACAAAGCTGCCTGCATAGCTCAAAAGCCCGAACCGCTCCGGTCCGAGATACCGGGCAACATAAACACCGACAAATAGCGCAACGACCATGCTCAACACACGGTGGCCCATGAGCCATGAGGTGTTGACAAAATAGCGTTTGAAGCCTTGCGAACTGATAGGAGGGGTCATAAGCTCACTCTTTCTTTGCTTCCCATATCAGTACACGGGGTCGTTTCCTCAATTCCGGCAATAGGTTCTTGTACTCATCCCTGCTCAACACGAGAGAACGTATTTTTCGCTTAATGTATCGTTCTGTTTTTCTACTCAAGTCATTGAGATGATATTGATCAACATCCCCCACTAATAAAAGATCAATTATGCCCGTATCTTTTCCTTCCGCATAATCGTCAATCAGGTATGCTTCTTCAATATCACCCAACCTGTTAACGATACCGTCAATGACCTGGTCAATGCCCATTACCTTGCTTACCATGGATTTGAGTTCAGGAAAGAGCGGATGACTGGTTTCCGCTGAATAATAGACCTGGCGGCCGTCTTTTTTGGATTTAAGCAGTTTTGTCTTTGTAAGCTGGTTGAGTTCTTCCCGGACCGAATTCGTTGAGACATTAAATTCCTTGGCCAATTCCCTCAGGTATGACTTTGTCTCCGGGTTAAAAAAGAAACGGATTAACAGTTTTATCCTCGTCTTTGAGGCTATGATTCCTGCAAATAGATTCTCCATGATTGAACACCTTACGAGTAGTATATCTACTCATAACATAAAAAACTGCAATGTCAAGATTTTTTTGGAGGGGCTATCCACGCAGGGTAGGGGGGGATAAAAAGGGGACAGGCTACTTTTACGTTCTGGGTACACGATCCCGATCTTCCGGGTACACGATCCTGATTTGGCAAAGATAAATCAGGTCATGTCCCCGTGCTAAATCGGGTCATGTCCCCAAGAAGTTCAGACCCCTTTTCATTCTCAAATAGCGAAAGGGTT
>JAGGRV010000316.1 GCA_021159445.1 Deltaproteobacteria bacterium
AAGAAATACACTTGCCGCAAGGGCGGAAAGGACCACGGCCCCGATGTCGTGGAGGGTAAACACGATCTGCCTGATACTTATGGCATCAGTCGTCATGAGGATTATTCCTGTAACGGTCATGAAGGCAATTCCCAGAATTCCCAGCCAGAAGAATGCTCCTTTTCCTGATCTGGAGCTGACAAGCAGCCAGAAGGCCGCCCCCGATAGAACTATACCTACGCCCTTGTGGAATACTCCCAAGACTCCCATTGCCTGGCTGGGGAGCAATTCTCCAAACAGGACGATGACAGCAGGTCCCAAAAGGATAGTCCCAAGGATCCCGAGCATCAGCCGGTGGCCGGGGTCCGCGAGAATTCCGTTGGCACCGCGGTACTCTATGGCTCCCCCGTAAAGGACTGCAAAAAACAGCAGTCCGGCAAGCAGGGTCAACGTGCTGTAAAAAAGGAGGGGCTCAAGGATCTCGTGTCTGAACCCGCTCATCTTTACTGCAAAAGGCGACATCCCAAGCAGGACGGAATTGGGCTCAAAGATCGGCACCGCACTTTCGCCGTTGAAGGGCTCTTTCATTACAGGCCTTATCCAGAATGAGGAGTATGAGCCGTGGCAGTCAGTGCATCCGCCCGCCCCCAGGGCCGAGTTTGCAGGAGAGATACCGTGGCTGAGTTTAAACGTGGAGGCATAGGCGGTATATTCCCACGGCTTTGGTGTGAAATAGAGGCCATCCCAGGTTATGCCGTCTTTGGTATAGCGGCTGCCTGAGACGAGGATCACGTATCTGCCATCAAGGGGCTCTCCCTGAGAGAGCAGATACCTCTTCACCGCTGCAAGGAGCCCTTGGATCTCTTCAGGGCGATTGGCCTCAGAAACGCTGTCTCCATTATCGTCTGTAATCTTGCCGAGTTCAGGAAAGTTATTCACAGGGTCTTTGAGATGCGCAGTCCACATGGCATAGAGATCTTTCATATAGGGCTGATCCAGGCCCTTCCCATCTGGTTCAAGGATTCCAATCCAGATGCTGTCGACCCGGTTCATGGGATATATCCGCCCCTTATACCAAGCCCTGACCGGCTCATAGAGGAATAGCGGCTCCCGCCTGTTAGTAAAAGAGCTGGCTTCACCATAGAGGTTCCAGGGCTTCATGTCCGGTCCGTAGAAGGTCCATATACATTTCCCCGCTTTGGCGATTCGTGGAGCGGTATTGAAGATCGTGCTGTCCTGCAAGAGTGCAGCTTTTACCTGCCGTTGCGGGATATGACAGGTCTGGCAGGCGATATTATCAAGATGCCTGGGAGGAAGGCCGGCATGCCTTGGTACCGGGGCCTTGAGCAGCCCCTCCATGTGGCAGTCCCTGCAGGTTCGCATGGAATTATCCAGGTCATCTCTTACAAGTCCTGTCGGGTCGTCGCCTTTGCCGATCTCATGTCTTTCACGCCCGGCTATTCTCTCATCGGTGGCGGATCTTCCCGTGACGTGACAGTCCACGCATTTGAGTCCGGCCCGCAAGTGAACGTCGGTACGATGGTTGTATGGTTCCCCTTTCTTTTTCCAGTCAGGCTCCAGATGGCAGTTTAAACACTTCTCTTCAGGCACTTCTTTAACGATGTTTAGGGCTACCTTTCCGTCAGGCTGAAATCTTTCTTTCTTGTATTTGACAGTAGGCACAGTATTTTGGGCCACCGTTCCCTCTACAGCCGCGAAATCCGCCCCTGCCGATGCGGCCCAGCGGAAGTTCAGTGCCTTGATCTGGGCCTCTCTTGCCTTATGATCATATGAGGGAAGGTGACACAAGAGACAGTCCGCCTCCAGGACGCCTGATTCAGCCCAAAAGGACTTGAAGTAGTCTCCATCAAAGCCGTTTTCCCCGCCGGGGACAATGTGGTTTACAGGGTCCTTTGCATAGCGGTCATAACGGTTTCCGTCTCTGTCGTACTCAAGAGGTCCACCACCCGGGTGACAGCCACTGCAAGCCTTGGCAAACTCAAAGGATGAAAGATCGATCTCCCGGGCGTCCTTGTTTTTCTTTTTCGCCAACTGGCGAAAGTTCGGGGCAACTGTACAGTATCTGCCTCCGTAATTTCCAGGGCTCAACATCCAGGAATAGGCGGCCGCAAGCTCCGGTTTTATTTTTTCGTTTTTTCCCTGCTGAAAGTGATAGGCACTGGTGATGAGATCATAGTCGTGACAGGCCCCGCAGGTCTTCTTCGGGCTGTAGGGACGGTCCTGATTGATCCCGTGTACCGGATCAATAATGGTGCCGTCCTCGTCTTTTAAAAAGAAAGGCGGGCAGACGGCCATAAAGTCCCGCCGGGCCAGTTCCTCATGGCTCCGGTCAACGACCTTGGAGGTGAATATCTCTCCGGCCGCCGGACCTGTCGGCAGAAACAAATTCCCAAAGAAAAAGGACAGAACGAGGATCAATATGGCCGTTGATGACCGTATCATTCATACCTCCATAATTTACGGACAAGAAATCAATCAGGTCGGCCTTTTCTTCAGCCGCAGGCAAAACACCTGGGGCAATCGTTTTAAGCTGATCATCTTCTTCTCCAGCCGGCCCAGACAGGGAAACCGTTTTCATCCCGGAGTGTCAGTATTTCATCACTCTTTTTTACTTTTGCCGCGATAATAGCTGGCTTTCCAGCATAGATAATCCTTGAACCTTTGACCTCAATCCTGTCTCCTGCCTCGATTTTTATATCCTGGTTCTCCAGATACCACGCCGGTCCCAAATGAATGGAGATCGTTTCTCTGTCTGTTTTTAAGGTCAGGTGTATTCCATAAGACATTCTTTTTCCTGGAACAAACTTTTCAACATTTATTACTTCCCCACCAAGACTCTCCACTGTAGCTGGATTATACGTTCTGCCATACTGGCTTTTGGGACCCCAGCCACCGCTTCCACTCCATTTCATCCCAGGCTGAGCAAAAGACTGGATCGAGAGGAGAAAAACTGAAATTGCAACCAATGCAGATAAAACGCTCAACTTTTTCATGTTCGTGACTCCTGTTTTCTGATTTGCAGCAAGGACTTCGGACGAATCTTCTTGGGTTATAATCATGACATCCTGCATCACCTCCTCCCAAACCCATAAACCTGTATCAGCCCACCAAGGCATTAAATAGATATCCCGCAATGATGATTGTTCCAGTCATAAATCCCTACTGAAGATTGCGAGGATCTTATCTTCTCTTATTAATTTAGGAACGTACAATAAATAACTTGAACAAATTAATGTCTTTTTTGCCGTCTTCT
>JAGGRV010000040.1 GCA_021159445.1 Deltaproteobacteria bacterium
AGGCCGAGTACCAGGAGTAGGCCGAGGTGGTGGAGTCTGAATAGCAGCCATACTGGGAAAATAGCCTGGGCTATGATACATGCGGCTCGACATTCAGTGCATTATAATCCATATGCCGTGGAATTAGATCACAATTTTTTTGAGATATTGTCTTCTCCTGAACAAGAAGACTTTATCGGATTATATGCATTTTCAGTGTTTGGTATCTTGTTTAAAGAAATGTTTGGAAGGCAATATGGGGGTGGAAGCGGACCAATTAAAACAGATGGTATAGACATTCAGCAACTCTTATTCATAAATCCAAATTGTATTGGCACAGATAGTTTGAAGGCCGCGAACCAAGCCCTGAAGCAAATACCAATGATCCATTTATATAATGTTGTTGACTTGCTGGAAGCTCAACCTACTTATGTCATAGACAGTATCGTTTTTGACATCATCGGCCTCACCAAGGGCGAACGGGATGCAGTTTATGGGGCAGTAGTTGAATTGGTAAAAAATAGATTGGAGAAGGCAAGGTCCATTCAATCATAATTTTTTGCTAGTTGGATGTTTAATGCAAAGAATAACTTAAAGGAGCGTTATTTACAGACAAGGAGATAATAAAATGAAAACGCTTTCAGAATGGTCTCATGGGACACCGGACAAAAAGCTGTTAGAAAAATGCCGCGATATTGTAGCCGGCATAGAACCTGAGGCAGAGGTCTTCCTGTACGGATCACGCGCGAGAGGAGAGGCTGGACCGGATTCTGACTACGATATCTTTATTTTGGTAAATCGTGCGCTCACACGAGAACTTGAAGATGAAATCAGTTTTGCTCTTTATGATCTGGAGTATGAATCTGATGTTGTCTTGAGTGTGCATATTTATGAAAAAAGTTTCTTTCAAAGCCCGTTGGGGCAAGTTATGCCGCTTTTTAACAATGTTAGAACTGAAGGGGTTCGCATATGAACGACGCGGAAATAACCCTGATAAGGTACCGCATGGATCGATCTAAAGAGGCATTATCTGCCGCAAGATTGATGTATGAGAAAGACCACTATAATGATGCGGTGAACCGGCTTTATTACTCTTGCTTTTATGCGGTAGCAGCCCTTTTGGCAACAGAAGGGGTTCATCCGGGCAAACATACTGCGGTACGGGCTTTTCTGAACAAGAATTGGATAAAGACCAGCAAGCTTTCAAAAGAAACGGGACGGTTATACAACACACTTTTCGACAGACGAGAAAAGGGGGACTATGGAGATTACTTTCGATTCAATGCAGATGATGTGGAGGATTGGCTGAAGAAAGTTGAAAAGGCCATTGAAGAAATTTTTCAAGTAATAGAAAAGCAACTGTCCGATTCTTGAACAAAAATTTCACAAAACCAAGGGAATATACCATAAAAAGAAGGCCCTGCTATTGCAGAGCCCATTTGGTTCCGAATGAAACGGAAACTTTAGTCATTTGATTTTGTTATCGACGTTTTTATAAAAAAATCAACTATTTTTTACTGTGCAAGGTCACGAACATGTCAGTCCCTGATATTATAGACAATTCCGAGTATCAGCTTTTTGATGTGTTAAATGAGATTTTAGAAACAATGATCCAGCGGGCGGGTCGCATTGACCGGCTTGGGACTCCGTTTGATACGCTTGATATCTATAATTTCTTTCCGGAAAAAGGGCTTGAAAAGTTGTTGAACCTTGTCAGAAAGCTTCAGCATAAACTCTCCCAGATCAATGATACTGTCGGCCTGGACAGCAGTGTGATGGGAGAGGTTGCCGATCCCAAAACTTTTAATACCTTAGATCGTATAGCAGGGGAAGATCATACCATTATTGAGGAGTTAGAGGCGTTCAATGAACTTGCCGACAATGAGCTGATGAAGCAACAGCTTTCACAGTTTTTGAAGTCTTATTCAGCCTCCCAGATCGAGAGCATCCCCTTTGGCATACACAGCGGAAAGGACAGGGGAGATTTAGGTTCGGGGATTTTTTTCTACTATAAGGCGGAGGATAATCATTTCTGGCGGTTTTACGATGTAGGTTATAACCGTATCCTTGATAACAGGTTGGATATTTTTAGAAGGATCTATTGCAAGCCTGATACGCCCAGGATTGAAGCGGATATTGATATCTATAAAATCAAAGAAAAGGTTAAGGAAGCTATCTCGGAGGATACCAAAGCCAAAAGGGCTGCGATGATGGCTCCTAAAAAACTGGACAAGGTTCAATCAGATCTGATTGCCATATTACGAGAAGGAGTGGCCCACCGTAAAGTGGACAAAGCCTCGGCATACGTCATCATAAAAATACTTAACCTTCCCATGACTTCAGCATTTATTAAAGATCTGAAGACGGTGCGTGATCTTTTCAATAATGACAAGAATTATTTTGAGTTGCAGGAATCACTAAAGGTTTTTTCAAGCCAATTTGAGCCAAGCGTAAAAGTTGAAGAGGAAAAAGAACCAGAGAGCAAATCATATGCCCCGGAAGACCTGGAATTGGTATGTTATATGACACTTTCAGGGAATAGGTGATGTATGGAGGAGAGGACGTTTGATGAAGGATTGTATGAACTATGGGACTTTGTGAAAACGCTGAGATAAACCGGGATAGGGTAGGGAATTAAAGAACCCTGCATGAAAGAATTAGCTGATTCATCATGGCCCAGAGTCATGCGCCTGTAGCGTTGAGAAGAGGGAGCGTAGGCTGAAAAAGGAGGAAGTTAAGAAATGCCGCAAACAGTAGCAATTCATAGGAGCCTGGCAGAAGCTGTCACAAAATTTGTGGATTCCCTTCATCACATCTATTCAGGAATAAAAATAAAGCCGATTTCTAATTACGAAGACGAAGATTTCACGTTTGAGATAAGGATTCCGAAAAACCTTTCAATTGATCAGGTTTTAGAGACTTGCCATAAGGAGTGCATCAAAGTTGAAAATGGGATGCAGCAGATGATTGTGCTTGATACATGCAAGCTTATTTTTGACAGTCTAAATGTAAACTGAAAGGACTGCAAACGATATGGTGAGGAAACCGGCAGGCGAGACTCCAGCTACAAGGATTGAGCGTGTTTACATTTCTTCATGCTGCTGACATTCATCTGGATAGTCCTTTGCTCAAGCTTGAGCATTATGATGGCGCACCTGTTGAAGATCTGCGCAACTCAGGTTGACCACTGTACGCAAGAATCGGAGTAGTCGTCTTGTCTCAAAAGGAGATGCCCAGTGAAGATACTCCGGATAGGACTTCTT
>JAGGRV010000202.1 GCA_021159445.1 Deltaproteobacteria bacterium
ATTTGCTCCGAAAATACCTATGCCATCAAGATAACCCTGGGAAATCGTGGGCGATCAACGCTTTCGAATAGGATTAAGCCACCCAAACTGCCCAGTTCGCGCCTCTAAACATGTCATACCGCAAGAATAAAAATTCATAGTGTGCACTACCCCGGAAGAGGGGGCTTTTGCGGCAACTTAAGACGACCCGGATCTATGTTGGCAACGGGGGGATAACCACTATCAGGTAGATGCCTCAATCTTCCGGACACTGTAGCCCAGTCTCTCCAGTTCTCGAATCATGGAACACTCCCTTGCATCAGACTTTCGGTTTCGAGAAGCTTCAGCTCCAATCTCCTTATATGGCTCACCTGTGGACAGGATATGGTATATGTCCTTGAGGATTTGATGGCCAATCGCGACTGCCGCCCTCTTACTTCCACGCCGTCGAGCGATATTATAGTACCTTGCACTAAGAAAAGTGTCCTTCGTTCTTGAGGCTACCCATGCCGCTTCTACCAGCGTGGTTTTAAGATAGTTGTTGCCACGCCGGGTCCTGCCACTCTTTCTCTTTCCTGCAGTTTCATTGTTTCCCGGACTTATGGCTGCCCATGAGGAGAGATGGCGCTCGTCCGGAAATTGAGACATGTCAACTCCGATTTCAGCGATTACTGATGCTCCAGTGACCTCACTGATTGCAGGATGTGTCCGGATAAGTCCAAACTCCTTTTCGTAGGGTTCGAGCTTTCGAGATATCTCTTCATCCAATTCATTGATCTGACTGGAGAGGGACTCGATATGCTCGAAATGCATCTTCAGCAGGAATCTATGATGGTCTGTGACCCTGCCATCCATTGCTTTGATGAGAAGTCCGATCTTCTTCCGGAGTTTTCCTTTTGTCATGGATTTGATCTCATCTGGAGACGGTTCATCCTCCTCCAGCAGAGCCATGATCATCGCTTTCCCTGATGCACCAAAAACATCGGTCGCCACCGAGGAGAGCTTGATGTTCGCATCCTGCAGGATCTTATGGATCCTGTTTTTATGGCGGGTCCTCTCCTCGGTTAACTTCTTCCGTGTTCGAGTAAGATCTCTCAGGTATCGGATGTTTCTGGGTGGGATAAAGCTCGCCGGCACCAATCCGTAGCGAAGCAATCTTGCAATCCACCGAGCATCCTTTTTATCCGTCTTTAATCCGGGAACATTCTTGATGCGGGCAGCATTCGCCAGGATTACCTCGAAATCATCTTCGAGGATGTTGAAGATGGGTTTCCAGTAAACTCCAGTGCTTTCCATCGCTACGGTCTTGACATTGTGCTCTTTGAGCCACGAAGATAGTTCTCTCAAGCCATAAGTCATTGTAGAGAACTCTTTCTACGATTGGGTTTCTCTTTCGCCCTGTCAAGTGGTCCTGATGCTATGCAAGCGGTCACCTGGTCTCTGTGAACATCCATGCCGCAGCAACTTTCAAGTATCGGTTTCACGTTTATCCACCTCGAGACGAGCACAGCAGCGGACCTGTGGAGTTTAGTTTGCTCCGCGTGCTCTTCCCGAAGGAGGCGACATTCATGGGTGCATCGGCTGCTGGGTCAGTTTGGTACTCGGGGTTATATAACCGCCATAAAGTAATCGACCTCTTGTGCTCGTCTCACCCAGATCTGTTGCTCGATACTAAAATTGGGTGCGAGGGGCGGGTGCTATGAACCCGTGAGAAATGAAGCATATTTTCATGCTCATGGGTGACCCGGAGGGTCATGAGGGCTTGGTATGAAAATGCATACCAGAGCAACCTCCGACATCTGCCCTCACGTCATACATAATACCACAGAACAACAATGCGCATCACCAGACCATAGCTGCTACTGATGTCGTTATCGGCAATTCACGATGATTACACTTTTTAGAGCCGCATAGCTAATGCATCCAACCGAGAGTCATGATAAACCGTGTCTCCAGTGTTAATCCCGAGATTCTGGCAGTATTCTACACCACGACCTTCGAGACGTTATATCCGGGACTGTTCCACCACGTGGTGTTGGCACGGTTCTGGTTGCTGCCTGCCCGATGCTGCTTCTCACAAATACAGTATCCGGCAGGCGCTTGTTTCACAAGCAGTCGCCTGAATTTTGCATCGAATGCCACACTGCTACGATTCTAGCTGGACGCATAGAGTTCATTGGCAGAGTCTCCAGTAACACCATAAGGCGTGACAGCCTCTTATATCCACATCTTTTAAGTTCTCGCACCATCCTTTGTTCCCTATTCTTCAACCTCCGTTCCGTAACGGCTTCTGCGCCCGCATCCTGATAGCGATCCCCGGTTTCCAACACGCGATAGACCTCGATCAATATCTGATGTCCGACTGCAACCAGAGCCCGCTTTGTGCCACGTCTGCCAGCAATGTTGCGATACATGGCACTAAAAGCAGTCTCTTTGGTTCTCGCTGCTGCCCATGCAGACTCTGTCAGTGTAGCTTTGAGGTAATTATTGCCTCTTCGCGTCTTGCCGCTCTTCTTCTTTCCTGCACTCTCGTTATTTCCGGGGCACACTCCAGCCCATGAAGATATATGTGCCTCATCCGGAAACCGTGACATGTCAACCCCGATCTCGGCGATGACTGACGCCGCCGAAACGCCAATGATTTCAGTAACAGACTGGATATCCTTAAATTCCTTCTGATACGGTACCAATCTCCGCTGGATCTCTTCATCGAACTCTTTTATCTCTTCAACAAGGAAATCGATGTGCCCTAAATGCTGTTTCAGCAAAAAGCGATGGTGATCGGTTACATTCCCGTTAAGGGCTTCTACTAACTGGTTCACCTTATTCTTAAGCTTGCCCTTGGCCATTTCTGCGATTTCATCTGCGGAGAGCTCGTCTTTCTCCAGGAGTGCGCAGATCATGGCGAGGGAGGACACTCCGAAGACCTTTGAGACAACGGACGAGATCTTGATGTTTGCGTCTTCTAATACCTTCTGAACTCGGTTCTTCTCGGAAGCCATCGCTCCAACAAGCTTCTTTCGGGTTCTGGTAAGGTCTCGCAGTTCTCTGATATCCCGTGGCGGGATAAAACTCCCTGAAATCAGCCCGTTTCTGAACAGGTGAGCGATCCATTGACAATCTTTGACATCAGTCTTCCTTCCAGGTACGTTTTTGATGTGCTGCGCATTCGCAAGGACTATATCAAAATCGTCCTCAAGAATATTGAAGATCGGCTTCCAATAGATGCCAGTGCTCTCCATTGCTACTGCGGTAA
>JAGGRV010000448.1 GCA_021159445.1 Deltaproteobacteria bacterium
TTCAAGTTATTTATTGTACGTTCCTTAGTGAGCTTGGATAAACCAGGACAGCATTAGATGTCCGGTTGTGATAGTGTGTTTATAAGAGAGATAAATCCTGCTAAATCAAAGAGCTATTTTCTATTTGGTCCACTCCAGACCTACTCAAATCAAAATTCGATATTTTTGGGAGTTCTAGGGAAAGGAATAACATCTCTGATATTGCTTATCCCGGTAAGAAACATCAGAAGGCGCTCAAACCCGAGGCCGAAACCGCTGTGCGGAACGCTTCCGAACCTCCTGGAATCAAGATACCACTGGTAATCCTCCAGAGGCATGCCCATCTCCTTCATGCGCGCCTCAAGCATATCAAGCCGTTCCTCCCGCTGGCTCCCGCCGATGATTTCCCCTATTCGGGGCACAAGGATATCCATGGCTGCAACGGTCCTGTTGTCATCGTTAATCCTCATGTAAAACGGTTTTATATCTTTGGGATAATTATAGACAATTACAGGCTTTTTGAAATATTTTTCAGTAAGATAGCGTTCATGTTCAGTCTGAAGGTCTGTACCATAGTTTATCTCATACTCAAATTTCTTTTTTGACTTTTCAAGAATCTTAACGGCTTCCTCGTAACTGATTCTCTCAAAATCAGAGGACAAAATATTTTCAATTGTATTTTTAAGTTCCTTGTCAACAAATTTCGCAAAAAGCTCAATGTCTTCTGCGCAATTTTCCTGAATAACACCTGTCAGATATTTCAACATCTCCTCTGCGACATCCATATCCTTGTCAAGATCACAGAACGCCATCTCAGGTTCAATCATCCAGAATTCCGATACATGCCGTGATGTATTGGAATTCTCCGCACGAAATGTAGGACCGAATGTATAGACGTCACCAAGCGCAAGGGCAAACATTTCCGCAGACAACTGGCCGGACACGGTTAGTCCGGCTTTCTTGCCAAAAAAATCCGCTGAATAATCCGCTTTCCCGTCAACGCAGGGCACATTTCCCATATCAAGAGTTGTCACCTGAAAGAGTTCTCCTGCTCCTTCACAGTCAGAACTTGTCAGTATCGGCGTATGAATGTATCTGAACCCTCTGTCCCTGAAAAACTTATGTATAGCATATGAAAGCTCGGACCTGATCCTGAAAGCCGCGCCGTACTTGTTTGTTCTTGGCCGCAGGTGGGCGATGGTCCTCAGGAACTCATCACTGTGACGTTTCTTCTGAAGGAGATAGTCCTCAGGGGCAATGCTGATTATTTCTATATTCTTTGCATAAATCTCCCATTTCTGGCCCTTTCCGGGGGATTCTGCCAGGCTGCCGGAAACCGCCACCGCGGACCCGGTAGTAAGCCGGTCAATAGCATCATAATTATCCAAGGATCCGTCAGCAATAACCTGAATGTTTTTCAGGCAGGACCCGTCATTTAACTCGATGAACGAAAATCCCTTTGAGCTACGCCTTGTCCTGACCCACCCCTTAACAACAACTTCATCAATTGCCGTATCAGAGCATAGCAGTTTATTGATCTTTATACGTTCAGTCATCCGGTACCTTCCCATATCCTGTCAAAGCCACAATCTACGCCGATCATGTAACTGTGCCGAATTATCACCCGCACCTTATTCCAGAACATGTATATTTTTCTTTGCGCAAATATCCTTTAGGGCTTTTGGCCACACAGAGACGGTAACCTCTCCAATATGAGCCGTGCGCAGCAAATACATAAAGGTCCTGGACTGTCCGATGCCTCCTCCGATGCTCAGCGGTATCTCATCGTTAAGGATTGCCTGATGGTAAGGGAGTTTAAGAAAATTTTCCTGCCCGGCCACCTTCAACTGCACTTTCAGGGTTTCTTTTGTAACCCGTATTCCCATTGAGGTCAGTTCATGGCGTCGTTTAGTCACCGGATTCCATACCAGAATATCACCATTTAAACCATGATACTGCTCGCCATTTTTGACTATAGTTTCAGTAACCCAGTCATCATAGTCTGCAGCACGCATCTCGTGGGGATACCCGTCCTTTAAAGGCTGACCAATGCCAATGATAAAGATCGCAGGGGCCTTTTCCTGAATGACCCTGGTTTCACGTTCCTTTCGGGGCAGATCCGGGTAAAAATCAAGAATTTCTTCAGCATGGAGAAATACAATATCCTCGGGGAAGCCAGTGTATTTATCTGTCTTAAGGGCAGGAAACATTTCCTGCGCCATTTTACCCGCTCCATAGATTACCTTCCAGATTTTTTTAACAATGTCCTTAAGGAAATCAAGATTGCGGTTTTTTTCGGTAATAGTCAACTCCCAGTCCCACTGGTCAACATATGCGCTGTGATCATGGTCCAGAAAGTAATCCTTACGCACAGCCTTCATATCTGTGCAGATACCTTCTCCAATTTTACAATCAAATTGTTTAAGGGCCATGCGTTTCCACTTTGTAGCAGCCTGGACCACCTGAGCCTGGATAGGATTATCAAGACCAAGTCCGCAGGAAAACTCCACTGGTGTTCGCGAACCATCGCGATCAAGGTAATCATTCATGCCACTGTCTTTATCTACAATCAGGGGGACCTGAACCATTTGCATGTTGAGTTCCCTGCACAGGTTTTCCTCAATGTAGTTCTTTATTGCGAAGACGGCTTTCATTCTTTCCATGGGAGAAAGAAGTGCTTCATAGTCATGGGGTAAGGCCTTTTCTACTTCGTTATAATTGCCGATTCCAGGTCCTGCTAAATCGGCTTTCAGGTCTGACATAATGCTCTCCTTCTATTATTATGATTACAATGCAAAAACTTTAAAATTCTAAATTAAAACCTTAATTTCCGCACGTTTTTTTTAAATTAAGTTTCAGGCATCCTTCATTCGCCGGTTTACACTTATTTCCAAAAAGGGTGCATTATCTAATCGAATGCTGGATGCCGAAACTGGAAATTAGAAATTGGAAATTGGATAAAAACTGAATAACAACTCGATTAATCAGCTCTAATTTTTAATTTCATTGCAGGAAATGACTAAAGGGGTCCAGAGGATTCGCCGAATAGACATACCCACTCAGGAGCAGAAGAAGTATCCAGCTTTTGGGGAAATGGGGATTTGGCTGTGCTGAAAAAATGGTGAAAAGGGCGGTGGTATTTAATACCACCGCCCTTTTCTTTTTCGGCTACTATCAGGCTGGTTTTAACTGCAGTGTCAGGTGTGAGGCTCATTGAGTCTATACCGCATTCAACCAAAAAGGCCGCAA
>JAGGRV010000617.1 GCA_021159445.1 Deltaproteobacteria bacterium
GAAATATTAAAGAAATTCCGGTCGTGGATGAAGAGCGACACATCATTGCCAGCCTGGGCATTATCGATCTGTGGAAGCTTGTGGAGAAATAGAGTCTATTATCTGAAAACGGGCTAAAAAGAAAATGATCCGGGGGACGGGACGGAGTTAGTTTAACATCATCCTCGCTTGATGGCTTGCGAGACTGAAGGCCGGAATATACCGAAATACCGGGCCAATTCCTTCCCGTTGATTTCAAAGATATTTTGATCCCTATGGGACGCCAAATCTTGATTTTGAAAAGTGGTGACTACTGCTATTTGACACCGTATCATGAAAACCATTTGATATGATGAAAAACGAACCTGACTCCAAGTCAGCTATAATTATTGTATGTCGCATCCATTTGATGCTATTGATATGTTCATTCCTGGCAAGATATCAAAATAGGCTTGCTTTTTAAATTATTTTTTACTAAATGGTACATCCCTCTTAACATTCCCATAAGTTCTATCAAACAGTTTGTTTCAGGTTGATCCCTCTGGATCTTCAACCTACTTGGGAAAAATGGCAACTAACTATCGATAGATGAGTTGCGCAATCTATACCTATGATTTAGGAGCCACAGGATCCGTTCCTGTGGTTTTTAATATTTAATGAAAAGGAAACAACAACAATGATTTGCACCACCAATGTTACCCTCGCCTACGGCAAGAGGGTTCTGTTCAAAGACGTTAATATAAAGTTTGCACCAGGCAACTGTTACGGACTCATCGGCGCCAACGGAGCAGGAAAATCCACATTTCTGAAAATTCTTTCTGGGGATATCGAACCGGACTCGGGAACCGTCTCTGTGGGATCCAGGGAGAGAATCGCGGTTTTAAAACAGGAGCACTTTGCCTTTGACGAGGAGGCGGTTTTAAACACTGTAATAATGGGCCATGAAAAGATGTACAGAATTATGACAGAGAGGGAAGCTCTTTATGATAAACCAGATTTTTCCGAAGAGGATGGAATCAGAGCAGGTGAGCTTGAGGTTGAATTCGCGGATATGAGCGGCTATGAGGCAGAGTCTGAAGCGGCAATTCTCTTAAACAATCTGGGAATTGCCGAAGAGATGCATCAGAAAAAGATGAAGGAACTCGAGGGCGGGGAAAAGGTGCGAGTGCTCCTTGCCCAGGCCCTGTTCGGAAATCCGGACGTCTTGCTTCTGGACGAGCCCACCAACAACCTGGACATCAAGTCCATTGCCTGGCTTGAGGAGTTTCTCTACAGGTTTCAGAATACGGTAATCGTGGTATCACATGACCGTCATTTCATGAACCAGGTCTGCACCCACATTGCAGACATTGATTTCGGTAAGATTTTGGTATACATGGGGAACTACGATTTCTGGTACCAGGCCAGCCAACTGAACCTGAAACAGAAACAGGAGGGAAACAAGAAAATCACTGACCGGGCCAATGAACTGAAGGCTTTTATCCAGCGGTTCAGTTCCAACGCCTCCAAGTCGAAGCAGGCCACCTCCCGAAAGAAACTTTTAGAAAAACTCACCATTGAGGACATGCCGATGTCGTCAAGAAAATACCCGTTTATTTGCTTCAAGCCCGAACGAACCTGTGGCAACGTGATCCTGGAAGTGGACGGACTCACCAAGAGCATCGATGGTGAAAAGGTACTGGACAACGTCAGTTTTACTGTGAACGGTGGGAATAAAATCGCCTTTATGGGCGGGAACAGCCTGGCCAAGACCACCCTTTTCCAAATTCTGGCTGGGGAGATGGAACCGGACAGCGGTACTTTCCATTGGGGAACCACCATTACCCAATCCTATTTTCCCAAAGAATACAGCGCCTATTTCAACGGTGACCGGAACCTTATCGAATGGCTCCTGCAGTTCGCTCCCCCAACAGAGGGCGAGAGCTTTGCCAGGACATTCCTGGGACGCATGCTCTTTTCCGGGGAAGAGGCCCTTAAAAAGATCGGCGTACTCTCCGGTGGGGAAAAAGTTCGCTGCATGCTCTCAAGGATGATGCTTTCCGAATCCAATGTCCTGATGCTGGATGAACCCACCAACCACCTCGACCTGGAATCGATCACGTCATTAAATAACAGCCTGCTCAAATTCCAGGATGTGATTCTTTTTACCTCCCATGACCACGAGTTTGTGAATACCGTGGCAAATCGGATTATCGAAATTATCCCCGGTGGCGTCATCGATCAACTCATGACTTTCGACGAGTATATTGAAAGGACGCAAGTTGTGAAAACCCGTGAAGGTATGCTCCTGAAGGCCGCTTAAGCAACCGGTTTCAAAGGACACCGCGTTACGAATTAAAAATCAGATAGAGGTTATCCGGCTCGCTATTTATCACGCTCTAATGAATGATATCCGGCTAAAAATAGCGTAACATGGGAGAAAATCTGTTATCAACTATTTCGGATCATGATAGATATCAGGAGACTATACAATCACTTGTTGGATCGATAAAAGCAGGAATGGGCAGAGCCTCCGAGCGTCTTGAGTAAACATTATGAGCGAAAGTCATAAGCAGTTTAAAAGGCCCCCAAAAAGATATCAGCCGAGGGGGCTTTCTATTCTCTATGAAGATCGAGATATCCTGGTTGTGGATAAGGTGAGCGGTCTTTTGACAGTGAGTAATGGGAAAGTCAGAGACAATACAGCTTATTATCTCTTGAATGAATACATGCGCAAAGGGAATCCGAAATCAAGACACCGGGTATTTGTCGTGCATCGTCTGGATAGAGATACTTCCGGTGTTATCGTGTTTTCTAAGAATGAGAATGCCCAGCGTTATCTTCAGGAAGAGTGGCAGAAATTTCAAAAGAAGTACTATGCCCTAGTACATGGAACGTTGCCGGAGAAGGAGGGTGTAATTACTTCCTATCTTGCAGAGAACCGTGCTTATAAGATGTATTCTGTTGCTGATCCGAAAAGGGGTAAGCTTGCCAAGACCAGGTATAGAGTTCTGGGAGAATCACCAAAGTACAGTCTTTTGGAAATAGATCTGTTGACCGGCAGGAAGAATCAAATTCGGGTCCATCTTTCGGACAAAGGCTGTCCTGTGATTGGCGACAAAAAGTATGGAGTAAAGGAAAAGGGCAATAGAAGGCTCACACTTCATGCGGCCTCCATTACAATAGTTCATCCGTATTCAAAAGAGAAGATGACCTTCACAGCAAAGGTTCCTGCCTATTTTGAATCA
>JAGGRV010000532.1 GCA_021159445.1 Deltaproteobacteria bacterium
AGAAGACGGCAAAAAAGACATTAATTTGTTCAAGTTATTTATTGTACGTTCCTTAGAAGGAATTGAAAAAGACCTATGGTTAGAGAAAGAAAGAAGAGTTGGAAAGGAATAGACAGGATGCGCGACAGGGGCAGGAGCGCAAGAAACAAAAAGGATGAACGTAGCAACCTTGAAAGGGCCCTTGAAGATCCAAGGATGAAAGAACGCTATCTGCAGGAAGCAGAAAAGCTGTTTATGGGTGCCAAAGGACGGCCACAACATTCTAAAGACCTCATGGCCATACATGAATCCTATGGCAGGACGAACTTTTTGTCTACTGTTAGACGCTATGTGGACACTTATGGAATGCCGCAGGACTGGGGTGCGCTCCTTCTGATTTTGGATATCAAAGATGATTCAGAATTAGTATGTAAGGCTATTGAAGGCCTGTGTGAACTTGTTGGAGAAAAGGGAACTGTTGAACGGAGAGGCCTTGAGAGCAAATTGAGAGTACTGAGCCTTACCTCCAGGGATACGGAAATCCAGGAAACTGCTGAGACACAACTCACAGGGCTTTCTTGAAAAATATGCCAGATGGAGTAGTCAACTCCTGGGCCGATCTTCTTGATGACTTTATGGCCCGCCTTTCCATAGACCACGGGGTTTCTCACAGCACCCTTGATGAATATAGTCGTGATCTTTTAAATTTCATTGATTTCGCAGACAGACAAAAACTCGCCGGTCCGGACAATGTAAGCCCCAACGACATATTGGCGTGGCTAAAATCACTTCGGGACTCCGGCCTTTCTCCGAGGACTACTGCCAGAAAACTTTCAGCCCTCAGGGGTTTTTTCCGCTTCCTGGTGGAAGAACACAGCCTGAACTTAACACCTCTTGCCGCAATCAATAATCCACGAATAGGGGACCACCTCCCCGAGGTGTTATCAGTCTCCGAGGTTGAGACCTTGATGGAACAACCTGAAGTAAATAAGCCCGCCGGTTTAAGGGACAGAGCACTCCTTGAGCTTACTTATGCGTGCGGGCTCAGGGCCTCTGAATCAGTGGGTTTGAAACTTAATCAGATAGACATGAAGGTTGGCTATCTGAGGATACTCGGCAAAGGAAATAAAGAACGCGTAGTACCGGTTGGGGATGTGGCTATAGAGTGGCTAGGCAATTATCTCAAGTCCGGCAGACCCAAGCTTCTGGGCAAAAAAGCCAGTTACTTTGTATTTGTCGGCAGGGCAGGGAAGCCCATTACAAGACAGAGATTCTGGCAGCTATTCAAGGCCTATTCCATATCGGCAGGCATTAAGAGTGAAGTCTCTCCCCACGTGCTCCGCCATTCCTTTGCAACGCATCTCCTGGAAGGTGGAGCAGATCTGAGGGTCGTGCAGATGCTTCTAGGTCACAGCAATATCAGCACTACCCAGATATATACACATCTTGACCTCCAGCACCTGCGCACTATCCACCAAAAGTACCACCCCAGGGGGTAAAGGAAAAAAGGGGTCAGCCATTATTCTTTGCAAAACGGATTACAATCTATCATACTCCTCTGGTTCGACATCTGGCGACTTTGCCAACACCGATAGCAATTTCTCCCGACTACCCCGCTTGGCTCTTTTTCCCAAATAGTCCAAGGTATTCAACAAGGCTATCTTCTCGGCAATGGCAATCGTGACAAACTGATTCATTGAAACGCCTTCTATTTTGGCGACATCTTTTAAATCACTGTACATCGACTTTGGGAGTCTTAAACTTATCATACTCATTTCAATTCACCTATCTCCTGCAAAAATACTTTTGGCGTGACTACTTTCAGCCCAAATTTCTTTGCACCAGCAAAGTCTTTTCGGTTGTACGTTACAATGTAACTGCACCTTGCAGCTACCGCCAATTCCAATACTGTTGTAGGTCTCTTTATTTAAAAAATCACCGCTATGTTTTGGTCTGATAATGCCACCGGTGAAATAATTCTTAGATGAAATATTTAGAAAGAGGTTTTTTCTTTAAATAAAATTCTCTGTTCTCTCTATGCCTCAAAAAACCCCGGGGGTTGGGGCAGAGCCCCAACAGCAATATTGTCAGCGACTTAAAATGATGGTGATTGATAGAGAAAAAATAATAAAACGACAATCATTTGACGTATTTTAATTTGAAAAATTCACGGTGAAATAAAGTGGAATACAACAAATACCAATTCGTCTCCTGCATCACGGAGTTGAGGACGCCACGGCACTGGTTCAGTTTGATAGGTTTTGTCCCTACCATTACAGAGCAGAAGATTACCAGTGCGGATGACGCCATTGCCATTGTCTGCGGCCCGCCCATCATGATCAAGTTTACACAGCCTGTCCTTGAGAAAGTGGGATTCTCACCTGAGAGGATTATTCTCTCTCTGGAAATGCGCATGAAGTGCGGTATCGGCATGTGCGGCCGCTGCAATATCGGCGACAAGTTTGTGTGCAAGGACGGCCCTGTCTTTTCCTTGGCACAGCTAAAGAATATGCCCACGGAATATTAGAGACGGCCCAGGTAATGGATCATGGCATAACTAGAATTGGAGGGATGCTCCTTCTTTGTTCAAAAAACGCTTAAATTTTTCATAGATGTTCCAAAAGCCCTCAACCGCTTCTCTCCCGGCCTCGGTGAGCTTCGTTCCCCCTCCCTTCTTGCCCCCGACAGAAGTCTCAATAAGAGGCCGCCTGGCCTGGCGGTTAATGGAATCCACAAGCTCCCAGGCGTGCCTGTAGGACATACCCATTGATTTTGCCGCTTTTGAAATGGAACCGAATTCAGCTATACGCTCAAGAAGCACCACCCTGCCATAACCGAGAAAGGTCCCGCTTGTACCTTCTATCCATATTCGTCCTTTTAATTCATAACCGCCTTTTCTGACTGCAGCGTCAGCCGGACTCAGGTCTTTGTTAGATGGCTTGAATCTGGGCCTTGTTTTTCTCCGCATTATAACGCCTCCAAGCTTATCAGTAGTTCATGTCCTTGTCTTGACAACCGTTATTCCCGAATGTATATAACTATAAAGAAGCCATTCTTTTATAATACAATGGATCTCCCTTCATATGGTTTTTAACAACTCGGTCCTTAAATCAGCAAGTTATTTTTACACCGGATGGACTAATGCTGAAAAGATGAACATCGAACATCGAACGTCCAACATCGAATGTTGAATGGGAAAAGATGAAG
>JAGGRV010000036.1 GCA_021159445.1 Deltaproteobacteria bacterium
CAATAGGAAAAGTCGCTTGTTTTGGATTAAATTCAAGAAAAAGTTTACGAAAGGCAAAATCCTTGTTTGGCTATTTTAGGGCATTTTGGGTACCATCGGGAATTGCTGGATAATCATTAAACTAATAGCTAACCGCTAAAGGCTAATCGCTCAATTATAAAGGGGTATGGAGGAAAGATGGTCGACGCTGTATTGAAAGATTTACCAAAAGAGTGGAATGGGGTTGTAGTTATGGACTGGAGCGATGGCCCAAACTGCCCCATTCCCGCAGTATTGTCATGGGCAGCTTAGTTTTTCGTTCCCGGCGGCTACGCCGCCGGGAATCGCGGCGCTGACTACGTCAAGTGCCTTGCCCCGGCGCTTGCGCCGGAACAAGGCACTTGACCCGACTGCGCCTCTCGGAGCCTCAGGGTGCTTGCACCCTGCGTCTCCTGCGATGCTCGCGGGTCAGCGCCGCGATTAGAGCACAAAATATAAGGGGCTGATATGGAGAAATATCACGTTGCTTTATCATTTGCAGGGGAAGATCGGGATTATGTTGAAAAGGTCGCTAATGATCTTCGTGACCACGGTGTTGATGTATTTTACGACAAATTTGAAGAAACTAAATTATGGGGTAAGGATCTTTATACCTACCTGAGGGATATTTATCAGAGTAAAGCACTCTATACAGTAATTTTCGTATCCGAAGCTTATAGGGATAAATTGTGGGCAAACCATGAAAGGGAAAGTGCGCAGGCAAGAGCTTTTGCAGAAAGTAAGGAATACATTCTTCCTGCTAAGTTTGATGAGGACATAGAAATACCTGGGCTGTTAAAGACCACTGGATATATAAAATTAAACGATCTTACTCCGAGTGAATTTGCAGGAAAGATAGTTGAAAAACTCGAAGGCGATGGTGTTACTTTATCTGTTGATAGTAAATTCGGGTACTCCAACGAGGCAAAAGCAGACGTAGATTTTCCAATGCCAAAAGGAGATGAAATAACACAAATTATTCAAGCCCTCCGCTCTCGTAACTGGTATACGCAAAATCCCGCTATTGAAAAAATATTTAAGCTTAACTGGAGTGAGGTGACACCTGATCAACTTTTAGTACTAGGCAGGAATATTTATCAATGTGCATGTGGCGAAGAAAGAAGAGCTCTTGAAATTGTAGAAAATCTTCGGCGGGAAATGGCAACATTCCCCCTAGAAGTAGCCGAACATTTAATAAATGGAATATTCTATGAAGTTTATTTCAATCCAGAGGGTGAGTTTAGGGGGAAAGATTTAAAGAGTCGACTTATAACTTCACTGTTTGCAATACAAACCGTGGCCAAATATGAAAATTGTATCTCGTTTATTCGAAAGGCATTGCAACCATATCGTTCAAGTTTGGCTGTTCTGCCAAATAAAACTCTAGAGAAAGTCACGATAGAGGTAACTGTGAAAAAGAAAGACCCTCCTCTGGTCAATAGCATTAAGTTTATGGGGAATGAGCTGATATCTGATGCTATAGAAGATGAAGACTCTTATAGTCGAATTTGGAGACTGTCATTCAGGAAGTTTAGCCTTGATAGTCTATCCGAACAAGTAGCTATTGCTTGGCATATACCTGATGGTCAACTTGATCTGATCTGTGCCAAAAAAATAACACCGGAAACAAAGTTCAGGTTGCCTGAAGGAAAGACAATTAAGCAACCATTTTCAATATAAAAATGCTCTAACAACGGCATTGAGCAGGACGCTCCTTACGTCGTGCCTTTCATGCCAAACGTTATGCAAGGGAGGCAATAAATAGTCGATGGAAACAAAAACTTGGCTTGATTATGTGACTGCTATTGGTTCTGTTGCTACACCTATTCTTGTATTATTGTTGACAGCAGTGGGATGGAAAATACGAACAAAACTCCAAAGAAGACTTGATCTGGAAGATAAATTAAGAAGTGATAGAATCGGAATTTATAATGAAATCCTTGAACCATTCATTCTACTATTGACATCACAAGCAGCTTGGGAATCCGATAAGAAACACAAAAATCAAAACAAAGATCAAATAGCTGTCCAAAAGATGCTATCCATCGACTATCGGAAGAAGGCTTTTCAGCTTTCGCTAGTGGCCAATGATGAAGTTGTCAAAGCGTACAATAATTTAATGCAATATTTTTATTCAAGATCAGATCTGGAAGCACAACCTGGAGAAGCAGATATTAAGGAAATGATGTCTCTTTTGGGAACATTTCTGCTGGAAATTAGAAAAAGCACGGGTAATGAAGCAACGAAACTTGATAATTGGGGTATGTTAGAATGGTTTCTGACTGATGCAAGAAAATATAAGGAACAATAAAGAGGCATAACAAAGCTTTTACAGCGGATCGCAAAAAGCCGCGCCCGCTTAAGAGCCCGTTAAGATATAGAAAATACATGAACACGCATAAAATATATTTCACGAAGACATTAAAGAGATTCAGCACGATGAGCAATCTCCTTTTTTTCGATACCCAAGAATGTATTAATCTTGTTAGGAGCTTAACATCAAATATTGAATCGAAAATTGATGTAAATCCTGATGGATTTAATATGGCTAAAAATCCGGAAAATTTTAAAAAGTTACAGTTTTATTCAAGATCCTTTATAAGGAATTTCTTTGCATTTGTAGAAGGAATTACATATCTAATGAGATATTCGGTCATAGAGGCATCCGATAATAAAATAATTCAATTAAAAAATGAAACAATTGCCAAATTGCAAGAAAAAGAATTTGACGGCATTACTAACACCATTGGGCAAAAAACGAAGTTTAATTCCTTCAAGGAAAATCTCGACATATCTTTCCGACAATTCGCAAATGCTTTTGGCTCAGGTTACAAATTGAACAAAAATTGTGGGGGTTGGCAGATTTTCAATGAGCTTTTGAGCGCAAGGCACCAAATCACACATCCTAAAAGTCCCGAAGGCTATATTTTGGAAGAAAAAATTATAAAAAATATGAATAAGGGAGCTCTGTGGTTTACCGAGTCTACAAGAGAGCTCATAAATAGCTGTGCCGCCGAACTGGACAAAATGCCTTGATCTAAAACAGAAATATACGATTAAAATCCTAACCAGGCCAATTAGCCCGACGCCTGAAGGCGCGGGTTATTGGCGGCGTTGTCGCTTGATATTTGCTTTCAATATTTACATTCAAGGTCATCTGAATGCTT
>JAGGRV010000427.1 GCA_021159445.1 Deltaproteobacteria bacterium
GAAGACGGCAAAAAAGACATTAATTTGTTCAAGTTATTTATTGTACGTTCCTTAGCTATTAGTTTAATGATTACACAATGTTCTGCTATTACAAACTTTCACCCGTTGAGTGTTATTTCTAATTAACGTAATACCTTGATTTTTCAAAGCTAATGGCTAACAGCTAATCGCTCAATTCAGGTACAAACAAGTTAAGCTTGCAAAGACATAAAACAGTAGAGGCTCGAAGATATGCAGATGTCAACGGTAAACGAGCAGGATCTTATTGCAAAAATCAAGAGCCTGCCGCCGGAAAAAATTGCAGTGGTTGATGATTTTGTGGAATTTTTGCATCACCGGGATGAAAAATCTCTTTTAAGCATGGCTGCTGCCAAGATGTCGGAGAAATCATTTCAGGCTGTATGGGATAACCAGGAAGACGCTGAATATGACAATTTATAAGTTCGGCGAGGTGATACTTGTTCAATTCCCTTTCACGGATCAGACAACCAGCAAAAAACGTCCGGCAGTTGTGATCAGTTCCGAAAGGTACAACAGGGAACAACCGGACATCATTCTGATGGCTGTGACAAGCCGGTTACGCCATGCAGGAAAAGGTATAGACGCAACAATCAGAGACTGGCAGAAAGCCGGATTGATTAAGCAATCCCTTATCAAGCCCATTATTACCACCATAGAAAAAAGATTGATCCTTAAAACGTTGGGGCGCTTGTCAAAGACAGATCGCCTTTCAGATTTTTCCATCCACCGCCGAGGGCCTTATAGAAACGCACTAGGTTGGAGATTACGGCACCGTTGCTTTGGGCAAGTTCATTCTGAAAGGACCGCAGCGAAAGCTGTGCGCTCAGCACATTGCTGAAGTCCACCAAACTGGCATTATATTGATCCCGGGCCAGATCATATGCCCGCTGGGCCGCGGCAGTAGCCGCGGTCAGCGATTCCCGTCGTAGCTATTCTTTCGCATAGGCCATATGTCAGTATCCTTTCATCTCGTTCTCGGTAAACGGTTTTGCCGGCGCTTTTCCCAGTATCTGTTTCATAATAGTGTTCATTGTCTTGACATCGTTATCGAACCCGCCGTGCGAGGTGCTGGTGGTAACGCCCTTTTTGCCGTTCGAATAGTGGATCGACATGCCCGGATGCGCGGTCAATTTTTTCGCATAACGCTGCATTCCCAGCAGGGGCTTGCCGATTTGCCGTTCAAGAGCGCGTGACACCAGACAGAGCAACGATTTACGGTAAACAAGAGCAACATTGTCGTCCAGTTCAAGATGTTCCGTGAGGTTGTATATAGCCAGTGCAGGCAGTCTGACTTTTGCCCTGCCGGTAGCCTGCCCATTCAGCCTTGGTTCATAGTGCTCTTTGTAGAAATCAATCGAGCAGGCGGGAGCCATCAGGCTGCAGCTCTCGATCAAATCGGGTATGTCGAGGACATCAAGGGCGTGCAGCAGGTGGCCGAGCAGAACAGCACCGGTACTGTGTCCGGCCAGGTGAATTTTCAGGCGGGTATCCTGCAGTGCCTCGGCAAAAGCCTTGATGACGAACAAGCCGTCGCTTATTTTGTCGCCTTTTTGCCGCTCGAACGGCAGAAGGGCATCGTTCTTCATCTCTTCCCAGATGGGAGTGACCGGTTTACGGACGAAGTCTTCTATCAACAGGTCACTCTGTTCGATCAATTTATCCTGCAAGTCTCGAAAAAATCCTTCCGTGCGCTTGCCGCTGAAGGCGCGCACAACGGCATCCTTAAATTCTTCAACCAGGCCGGTGTCATACATGATATGGAAGGGATAGATGCCGTTGCGCTTGAAGCCTTCCTTCAATGCTGCGATACGTTTTGCCGATGCGGCGGGGTTGTTCAGACCTCCGTGGGCATAGATGAGCAGATGGTTGTATGCCTTGGTGTCGACGGATTCCCTGATGAGTTTCGCCGTTTTCAGGATATCATCGGCCTTACTCCAGTAATCGCCACGTTTTTTCAATTTACCGTCATCGAAATGCACAAAGTGGCCGGCGATTTCCAGCCTTTTCGGTGCTGCTTTGCCTGTTTCCGCATCAACGGTAACCAGCGAGCGGGAGGTGAGCCCGAAGATGTTCGGCGTCGGGATGGCCAGCCGGAATACCCAGCCGTCATTTATATTTTGTAGCCAGTCTTCGTACATCCAGATGGCGAAGCCTTTGGAACCCCATTTCGGGCTCCATGAATTCTGAATAATGAAGCCCTGACTGTTGTAGCCGATAATGGCAAAGGCATGGCCGCCTTCAATAGTACTCGAAGGCATGATAATGGCCAGATCGTTTTTCTTCGCTGCCTTGGGGGTAAACCAGCCGGAGTGGACATCGGCTGAAACGTAGATGGCACCGACTTCATTGAGCGCCGCATGGTAGTCGTTGATTTCCGGCCGCAGACGATAATAGGCGCCGATTGTGCATGACCGGGCTGCCTTGGCCCGCTCGATGGTCAGCTCCCCCGGATCGTCCACCGAATAAAGCCATTCCTCTTCGCTGCAGACTCCCATGTTTTTCCAGCCGCGTATCGCTCCCCGGCAGCTGGACCCTGCGTAATCCTCGCCCGGCCATTCGTCATGCTTCTTCGCCATTTCATAGAGCATCCGCGGACTGGCCTTGAATTGCAGATTTCTTTTCTTGACGTTCAATAGATTGATGGCAGCCGCCAGGCCGAAACCGGTACAGGCCCCTTCCTCGCCCTGATCAAGGACATCGGTCCCGCTACGGTTATCGATTTCAGGCTGCAGTTGAATAAGGGCGGGCTCGTACATGCGGTCCCGAATGTCCGGCGTATCCTTCCGTGCGTTGAGAATACGTTTTTTTCCCGCAACCTTTGCTTTTGGAAATGATTTTCGTGCCATACTCCCCTCCTTTTTTGGTTTTAATACCAAGGTGACAACATTATGTGGCAATGCCTGTCTCTTGCTGCCCATGAAAAGCAAAAAGGGCTGCCGCATCAGGGGGATGATCAGTGAAAATTTTTATTCCTTATATTTGTTCGTTTTCACCCCCGATTCTGGAACGTGGCGCTCACCTGCCGGAAATCGCAGAGCGAAGCGCCGCAATTTCCCGGTCAGGTGCAGCGGCCTTGTTCTGCTCCCCCTTCATCGTCCAGGCGATTGAGCCAGTACCCCGGACG
>JAGGRV010000063.1 GCA_021159445.1 Deltaproteobacteria bacterium
ACCATCACGCCTATCTTTCCATTATCAGAGTCAAAATCCATCCTGCAGATATCTTCCCCCGATTCAAGGTCTCCGGGTTCTTTAAATGATGGAGAAGACAGATTAAATACCTTCGTACTATCAAGTCTGCTCAGGAAATTCCCGCAGACCATATTGACCGCTTCCTTTGAGCAGTCTTCCATATCCTGTCCGGTAATCCCGTCGCCCTCCAGCCCCAGCATGTTTTGAATCATGACCCTTACTATTTCTCTGGAAAATAAGATCCTGACATCACCACTTATGGTACCGTCAAAACTTATGGCAGCCTCAATATCATATTCATCATTCCTGATATCCAGAGGCTCGAGAAAAATATAGAACATCTTCTCAAAGACCTCAAAAATCGAAGGCGTCATCGTCTCCCTTATCTTCTCCATATTCTCCTTCATCACTTACCCCTATAACCTCATAAAGGACTTTTTTTATCTCTTCAGGCAAAAAAGGTTTTTTTATAAAGCCCTTTGCCCCCAAATCGAAGGCATTCTGAATACGTTTCTCGCTGCCTTCAGTGCTTATTACTATAGCAGGGATTGCTTTAAGGAGGCTGTCCTTCTTCAGCTCCCCTAAAAACTCTAATCCGTTCATCTCAGGCATATTTATGTCCGATAAAATCACGTCCACCCAAGCCTTTGCCAATACATCCAGCGCCTCTCTCCCGTTTCCGGCCTCAAGACACTGATCCATCTTAAAGCCTGACATTGAAATGGTCTTCTTTATAACGGCACGCATTGACCTCGAGTCATCCACAATCAGTACATTGAAAGACATAGTAACTCCTTAGTAACCGTTTACGGATTCAGGGTTCACCGTTCAAGGTTAGTCATTCTCCATCAGGTCGAGCAATTCCTTTGCCTCATCCAGGTCTTTCAACAGCAGGACAATACTCTCCTCAAAGTCCCTCTGGCGAAGCCCGAATTTATTGATAACCTCTTTCAATCCCCTGTAGGCCAAGCCGTCCGCGCCGCCGCCGATCCCCATCATCATACAGGCCTGGTCTGCAAGATAGATAAGCCAGGGGATGCTATCGTCACCTTTTTCTATCAAATCGGGTCGATGGTGATAGGTAATGGCGTCTCTTATCTCCTTGGGAAAATTCCAGAGAGATGCTATTTCTCCGCCTAGTTCCGCATGATTAACACCGATTACCTCTTCTTCCGCCTCAAGAAAGGAATATCCCTGATTCGAGACAAGATCCATGATCTCTTGAAATGACTCATGGACAAATTCCCCCAATACAACCTTCCCGATATCATGGAGCAGACCTGCTGTGAAAAGCCCGGGGTCTTCACGATCATAGATCTTTTTGGCCAGGATCTGGGACATCAGGGCCACCCCTACGGAATGTTCCCACAGTTTGGTTGCCCCCCAGTAGTACCCCTTGACCTTCTTATAGTATCTTGAGGTCCCTGCCGTATAGACTGCATTGAGGATGTTTTTCCGTCCCAGATAGACAACTGCCTCACGCAGGGAACTTACCTTGTACCGGATACCGAAATATGGCGAATTGCACATTCTAAGGATATTTGCCGTTATTGACTGGTCGTATTTAATGATATTGACCAGATCACCCACTGAAAAATCGGGATCACTGATCACTTCTGAGACCCTATGGACCGTTGCCGGGAATGCAGGGAGATTATTAATGGATTTTAGGATCTTGTCGCTTATCATAATAACCCCTGGTAGCTACAACTCCTCAAAGACATTAGCAGAATTCTTGACAAGGACCTTACCGGTAGAGATATGCAGTTGAACGGTCCGGTTAAGGTTTTTGCCAATGTCTTCGGCATCTATTAAGACATTATTCCTCCAGAACATTTTCCTTAAGGCGGTTATGTTCTTCTGACCGATCCGAAAGTAGTCCATGTCATCCATGATACTGGCCCCGCCGGCGATCTTTACGATCATCCGCTTTTTTTCAGCCCCCAGCTTGTAACAGGATTTAAAAAGGAGAGGTATTCCCGTATCGGCAAACATTGCCGGGTTTTTTTTTGCCTTATTACCGTCAATCGATGAATCGGGAAGCATGAAGTGCAGGAGCCCTCCAACCACTACATATGGATCATAAACAGCAACACCGATACATGAACCAAGGGCGTAAGTAATCAACACATCCCCTATATTCCCGCTTACCTTCAGATCTGAGATTCCAACTACAATCTGGTTCATAGGATTATTTACGATAGATACTTGGTTCGATAAATTTGAATCTATGCGTTAATCCGGTCAGGCTTTCAGAATGTCCGATAAATAAATAACCCCCCTTCTTGAGACGGTCATAAAATCTGTTCACCAGGTTATTTTGTGTCACCCTATCAAAATATATCATTACGTTCCTGCAGAATATAATCTCAAAGTCATCATTGAACTGCGGATCTTTCATGAGATTGAATCTCATGAATTTGACGATATCCCTTAGCTCCCTCTTTACACGATAATGTCCGCTCCAGGCCTTCTGACCGATCTGGAAATATTTTCTGAGCAACTGAGCAGGAATATTCTTTACTCTTTCCTTTGGGTATATGCCGTCTACAGCGGTCTTAAGTACCTTTGTGGAGATATCAGTGGCCAATATCTTCATGTCTATATTATTTCCATTAACTAATTCACTTAATATTATAGCAATGGAATATGGTTCCTCTCCTGTTGAACAGCCTGCGCTCCACACCCTTAGCTTAGGCCTGCGGTGACCATTATTGGTTGTCTTTATAATATCGGGCACGATCTCGCTAAGTTTCCGGAAGTGGCTGTCTTCCCTGAAAAAACTCGTCAGATTGGTAGAGAGGGAATCTATCATGGCAACAAACTCACTGACTCCCTCTTCGGTCGTCACATAACGATAGTAATCTGCAAAAGACCTGAAATTCCCTTGCCTCAGGCGCTTGCCCAGCCGGGCCTTTACAAGCTCCTTTTTGCCTTCATGCAGGTTGATGCCGCACTGCTCATAGACAAGACGGCGAATCTTTTCAAAATCACTATCCTTTAGCTCATATACCATATTCGCCCAACCAATCTCTCCTTAATATTCAGGTTGTTTAGGCTGTAGGCTGAAGGCTGTTAGTTTTTAACCTACAGCCTACAGCCTAATAG
>JAGGRV010000511.1 GCA_021159445.1 Deltaproteobacteria bacterium
GCTTTGAAACCTGAAAAAGGCTGTTGGCTGTCAGGGGGGAAAGTGAATAATTACCCTCCAGGCTATCTGGGTACGGCGCTCCTGAAGAAGACCTTTTTAAGTGAATTAACCAAAACAGCAAAATTATACTTAAAGGCAAAAAAGTTGTTAAACTATGAAAGAGACTTATCACCATTTTTCAAAAATTGCGCACGAATATGAAGATTTAAGGACTACGGATATAGAACCAATCTTATTCATAAAAAATAAACTGGGAGATTTAACGAAAATTATAGGAGCAGATATTGGTTGTGGAGGAGGAAGATATGATATAGAATTATTTAATCATATCGGCAAAGGTCTCTATCTCATTTGCATTGATTATAACGAAAACATGTTGAGGAGGCTTGATAAGAATTTAAGGGAGCACAATATAAAAGAGTTCAATACAGTAAGAACATCGGCAAATATTTTACCATTGGCCACCAATTATTTTGACGTTCTAGTCACCTTTAATGCTGTACATCATTTCAACCTTTTAGATTTTCTAAAAAAATCATCCAGGGTTTTAAGAAATAAAGGGCGATTATTTATTTATACCCGATTACGAAGCCAGAATCAAAGGAATATTTGGGGAAGATTTTTCCCTAAATTTTATGAAAAAGAGAAACGCCTCTTAGAGATAAATGAATTTGAGAAAACATTAAAGAAGGTACCTGATCTAATTTTAGAATCTATTGAATACTTCAAATATAAACGAAAAACTAATTTAGAATGGCTTGTACAACAAGCCGGAAAGCATCATTATTCTACATTCGGTCTGTATTCTAAGAAAGAATTTGAAGAATCTTTAAATAAATTTCAGATAACTATTATGAATCATTTCAAAAATCCAGACAAAATCATCTGGAATGATGAGAATATAATGTTCAATATAAAAAAGGGGAAAACTACGCGCAGTTGAGTATCAATGCTGCTTCAGCTATATTTATTAGTTTCTTTTTGGCCGACAATAACGAAAGCTGAAGCATTCCACAGTCAGGCGACAGGATAAGCTGATCCTTTTTAAGATACTTCAGGGCCTCTTTCCCTCTTTCCACAATCTGTTCCACAGTCTCGACTTTGTCAGATCCTACATCCACAACCCCCAACATTACAGTTTTTCTCCCAGCAGCAGGCAGCATGGAGAGATCCAGATTACTATTCTGTCCCTCTATTGATAATACGTCTATCGTGGAATCACTAAGCCAGTCCAGAATATGGCTGTAATATTCCGTTCTTGCCTTGTAGTCGATCCATCTTTTCTCCAAATACTTGTGTGGGTATCCACGGCATATATGAACTACGTAAAGGGCATCATTCTCATAACCGCTGAAGCACAACTGGAGCGCCTTAAGCCCCCACTTTTTGGTATGATCGAGGTTTCTTAGAAGCACGGGGTCGTCAAACTGGATTACCTGACAACCGGAACTAAGAAGGTTTTTAACCTCATGTCGAATGGCCCCTGCATAATCCATTGCCATCTTCTCAATATCCCCTCTGTAGTATTCATCATAGAGACAGTCGATAGCAGTCGATGGACCAGGAAGATTCATCTTGGGGATTCCTTTAGCGTATCTGGCAGTGAATAGATAGTCATCGACCAGAAGCGGGCCTTTATACGATATTTTTCTTACGACAACCGGTACCTCACGGACATACATACCCTCACGCATAGGCTTGCTTTTTGGATATTCAAAATCGATACCCCCAAGTCTCCTCAGGACATATAGGACATAATGATCCCTCCCCTCTTCGCCGTCGCTCATAAAATCTATGCCGGCAGAGTTTTGATCCGCTATCGCCATAATAGATGCCCTGTCCACGCGTTCTCTAAACTCCGGCTCGCCTATACTTTGCCCGAACTCCAAAAAACTGCGTCCACAGTCGTCCAACAATCTCCTCGCATCGCCAGGATATAGATAATCAGGCTTAGGATAACTTCCCACTACAGCAGTCATGATTCTGCCCTGCTTTATCTTATCCCCTGGCATCTCTGCATACCTGACCTGAAATACTCACAGCATATTATGAAACATCATAATAAACATGCCGAAACATAAGTTTATTCCTTTTCTGCAGGCGGTCGGTCGGGGAAATAATATGGGATTTCCTTTTCTCCAGATTCAATCACATCATCGCTGATTTTATCCACATTGTATACCGAGTATTCCTCCGTGCCGAGGTCAGCAGTTTCCCTGTCAGGAGTGAGATCCTCCTGCCTCCATATCAATTCCCTAATTCTCAGGTGATCGATAATGGACGCTAGGCCCATAACATCGCTCAGGAGCCTGATTAAAATTTGGTGTTCGTTCTCGTTTGGGATGGCACCTTCCAAATAGACTACTCCGTTTCGGCAAGAAATTTCGAGCTCATCCAAATTGATCCGGCCATCGTTGTGAATATTCTCCAAAATCACCATCTGCAATTCCTTGTTGCCCAAGTTTTTATACTCGTCTGGTAATTCCGCACGTGTAATTACCTCCCAAGCCCGGGGCAACATCTTTTGTTTTCCACCGTATCCGCGGGCACATATACGGCACAACCGGGTCGCTGGTAACGCTTCCAATCGTTCCAACGAAATAGGCTTATGGCAGTTTTCACATATCCCGTAGTTGCCTGCAGCCATTCTAAGCAGCGCCAGATCGATCTCTTCAAGCTCTTCTTTTTCACGTTCAATCAACTTATCTAGAAGGATCAGCTCCTCAGACTTTTGGGCCTCTTCTTCCATTTCGACATCTCGTTCTCCCAGGGCCTGCAAATCAAATTCGAACAGATGATACTGTTCAAAGATCTCTTGGCGCTGATTGAGAAGCATTTCTCTTAAGCGCATCTTATCTCGTACGGGCATGAGCATTCCTCCTCTGAAACACGGATTTCTTGGTCATTGATCAATTACCCGAACTCTCCACCAGGTCTACCGAAACCAGTCTTGATACCCCCTTTATCCTTCATAATAACTCCATAAAGGACATCAGCAATCTCCATCACCTTCTGGTTATGAGTAACAAGCACTACCTGGGACTGCCCTGATATCTTTTTTATGAACTGATAAGAAATCGCTTTTTGCGATTTGGACTGAAACGGCACTCCCAAGCACCACACACTAA
>JAGGRV010000256.1 GCA_021159445.1 Deltaproteobacteria bacterium
GTCTCAATGCACCGAACGTTTACATGGTAAAGGAAAACTGTCACTCAAAAAGGAGGCGTCGGGAATTGCTGGCATTCAACATTCAACATTGTCTATAAAGGGATGCATCTGGAGCATTTTGAGCGGAATCATGTTTCAAAACTTTTTACGGTGTAATCGATGACTAAATCCCTCAATTCCTCAATCACCAAATCACCAAATCACCAAATCACCAAATTCCCCCCCGTGGCCCTTGTTGGCCCGACTGCTGTGGGAAAGACGGCCCTGTCTCTTCGCCTTGCAAAAGAGATATGCGCTGAGATCATAAGTGTGGATTCAGTACAGGTATTCAGGGGACTTGATATCGGGACTGCAAAGCCCGGCCTTGAGGAACAGAAGCAGGTCCCCCATCACCTGATTGACGTTGCAGATCCTGATGAGCCCTTTGACGCTGCTGACTTTGTGCGTAAGGCACTGGGCATCATCAGGTCTATGACATTAAGGGGAAAAGTGCCCTTGCTGGTCGGGGGCAGCGGACTTTATCTGAGATCCCTCCTTGAGGGACTGGCCCCATGTCCGGGACGTGATCCCATGGTAAGGGAAATGTTGCGTAAAATCTCAGCAAATCAGGGGAAAAGGGCCCTTTATGACCTCCTTGCCAGCGCAGATCCGGAAGCAGCAAGCAGGCTTCACTCTAATGATACATTCAGAATCATAAGGGCGCTTGAGGTATATCATCAGACCGGCGAGCCTATATCGATCTGGCAGAGAAGGCATAAAAGTACTTCAGGACAGAGACTGTTGTGCACGAAGATAGGACTGATAAGGCCCAGGGAAGAGCTCTATGAGCGGATTGACGCACGGGTTGGCGCTATGCTGGATGCCGGTTTTTTAGAGGAAGTAAATTTTTTGCTGGATAAAGGGTATTCACACCATCTTAAGCCCTTGCAGTCCCTTGGATATCGGCATATTATCCGTTTTCTCAAAGAAGAAGTGTCCTTTGATGAGACTGTAAGCCAATTAAAAAGGGATACCCGCCGTTATGCAAAGCGCCAGCTTACATGGTTCCGGGCCGATCCTGAGATCAGATGGTATCATCCTGAAGCCCTGATGGGTCTTCACAGAATCTGGCAAGAAATTGGATAATTGCAGACCTTGTTAAGTAGTTAAGTAGTTATTATTGTATGAATTTATATCGTTTGCACAAAAATTGGACACTTGATATAGTTGAAGGTCTAATATACTGATTTAACATGCTTATTTTTTCGACTCAACGACTCAACTATTTGACGATCTCTGAATTGAAAGAGCTGGGAATTGAATTTACCTAATTTACTGACCCTCACACGCATTATACTTACGCCGCTGCTGGTGATACTGCTTATCGACGGTAAGTTTGTTGAAGCCTTGATTGTTTTCACTGTAGCTGGAATAACCGACGGTCTGGACGGACTGATAGCTCGATGGATGAGGCAGAAAACCCGCATTGGCGCCATTTTGGACCCTATTGCCGACAAACTTCTTCTCACATCATCTTATGTAACTCTTGCAGTCATAGGGTTTCTGCCAGGCTGGCTGGCAGTAACTGTGATTAGTCGAGATGTGATAATCGTGTTTGGTGTCTTGATACTTTTTCTGTTTCAGGGTGGGGTGGAAATCCACCCATCCGTGCTTGGCAAGATTACTACAGTAGCCCAATTGGGGACTATTTTTATGGTCCTTGTAAATCATGATTTGGGCTGGTTTAGTAGGATTTTACCTTTTCTTTATATAGCGACTGCCCTGATTACTGTGATTTCCGGACTCCATTACATGTATCTTGGGACTCAATTCCTGGGCCCTGATGAAAATAGTTAGTCAGCATTGTCTATAAAGGGATGCATCTTTATTCTAAAAATCCAAAACGCCCTCGACATATAGTTAAAAATTATGGTCTGCAAACCATAAAAATAGGCTCAGCGGTTTTACCCAACCCCTTATTCCTTGCTCCGATGGCAGGGATTACGGACTATCCTTTCAGATGCCTTGCCAGATCCTGCGGGGCAGGATTGGTAGTAAGTGAAATGATAGCTTCCCAAGCCCTTATACGTAACAGCGCCCGATCTGTCCGCATGGCTAGCACTGCTGAAAAGGAATTCCCCCTGGCAGTGCAGATCTCAGGATCAGACCCGGCTGTTATGGCTGAAGCCGCCCGGATTAATGAGTCCCTTGGCACAGCAATAATTGACATAAATATGGGGTGTCCGCAACGTAAAATTGTAAAGACCGGGGCCGGTGCAAGTCTAATGCGTGATGAGGTGCTGGCAGGAAAGGTCATAGAGGCAATTGTGGAAGCGGTAAGTGTACCTGTCTCTATCAAGATCCGTCTGGGTTGGGATCACAAAAGCATAAATGCAACCAGAATCGCCAAAATCGCCCAGGATTCCGGCGCTTCCCTTGTTACGGTCCATGGCCGGACCCGTAGCCAAATGTTCTCAGGAAAAGCTGACTGGTCGGCAATCAGAGAAGTCAAGGAGGCTGTATCTATTCCTGTAATTGCAAACGGTGATATCCAAAGCCCGAAAGATGCAAGCCTTTGCCTTAAGGTCTCCGGGGCAGACGGGATCATGATAGGAAGAGGTGCCCTTGGCAGGCCATGGTTATTCGATCAGATAGTCCATTTCCTGAAAACAGGTGAGGACAAAAGACCTCTGGGCATTGAAGAGCAATATGCCATAGCAATAAGGCATTTCGAACACATTGTTGATTTTTATGGACTCCCTGTGGGCTTGTGGCTTTCTCGAAAGCACTTGGCTTGGCATACCAAAGGCCTACACGGGAGTGCGCTATTCAGAAAGTCCCTGAATAGCACTAAATCATTTAATGAGGTAAGGGATTTGCTGAGATGTTTTTACGAAGCTTTACTGATTACACAAATTATAGATAATGTTGAATGCTAAATGCTAAATTAAGGAAGAGGATTATAAAAAAATGGCTCTTAATGGATTCCAGACTGATCGGTAAGAAAAAGTCGAGGCAGTGATTCCAAGAGCCTTTTTCCCCGTTTTTTTGCGTTATGCACAAATTCGAAGAATCCAAGGTAAGGAACGTACAATAAATAACTTGAACAAATTAATGTCTTTTTTGCCGTCTTCTTCG
>JAGGRV010000444.1 GCA_021159445.1 Deltaproteobacteria bacterium
TTATTGAATAGGATTGGGTGCAACGGTGAGTATATGAGGCGTTGGGCGTTTTGAAACAGCTTACTTTCAATCTACTATGTCGTTTGTTTATACTCATAATCTTTCGACTTAACCACCATTCGCCCAATGACTTATATACATTGTTGAACAAAACCTTCGGTAGCTAATTTTCATAGTTTACGTATAAGCTTTCATAATCCTCTTATTATTAATTAAAAACTTAAAGATTATGAAAGCTTTAAAAAAAGGTACTTCTAAGCACCTCTTCAGAGAGAATCAAATTCCATCTGTAGATGGTTTGTCATTAATTCTCAAAAGGTATGAAAATTTTTTAAATGTTGCAACCCGTGCTCAGAATACACGACGGGGATATCGAAGAGCAGTAAGAGACCTTTGTATTTTTACAGGGTTGCTACCGGTAAATATTGAATCCGACCAGATTCTTGACTATCTTAATTTTATCAGGGATAAGAAAAAACTTAGCTGGCAGAAAATTAAATGGGACGTAGCCGGAATCAAACATTATTATCGCTACATGGAACACGATGAAGATATGGCTGCCCAAATTCCATATCCCAAAGAACAAAAAACCTTACCTAAAATATTAAGCCGTGAAGAATTAGTGAGTTTATTTGATTCATGTTCCAATAATAAACACAGAGTTATGTTCCGTCTTTTGTACTCAGCCGGATTGAGAAGAATGGAACTGTTAAACTTGAAAATAGAAGATATAGATACTAAAGACGGAAAGTTTAGGATAAGGGTAAATAATGGTAAAGGAGGGAAAGATCGTTATACAGTTCTTTCCAAAAAGATACATAAAGAATTACAGGATTATTACAGGAAGTGTTATCCTAAAGTATATCTGTTTAATGGCCGGCTGAAAGGTCAGCCCATGAGCCCTCAGGGTTTACGTTATGCTTTGAAAGCAGCTATTAAACGCTCTGGTATCATTAAGGAAGTGAACTTGCATATTCTCAGACACTGCTTTGCTTCCCATGCTCTTGAAGATGGGATGAGTATCAAAACTCTTCAACATCTTATGGGGCATAGTTCAATTAATACAACTCTTGTTTACCTTCATATAAGCGATATACCTCTTCGGAATGCATTTAGCCCGCTGGACAATCTGTATGAATAATGAGCAATGCACAGATCAGTGTTGGAGAAATTTTCAGACAATATGGAAATGAATTTCTCTCCAGGCATCGTTTACCGGTTCATTGGCTAAAAGCAATTGAGGCAATAAAACTTTGTCGTACTGCTGAACTTGGCGGACATGTAGAGAAATGTATCGATTGCGGGCATACTAAGGTGCATTACAATTCTTGTGGTAACCGCCACTGTCCCCGGTGTCAGGGTGTAAATCGTGAAAAATGGGTATTGGAAAAACAGTATGATCAGCTACCGGTACAATATTTCCATGCGATATTTACTATACCACGGGAATTACATCCTCTGTTTAAATACAACAGAGCTAAATTATACAGTTTTTTACTTCGTTGTACCTGGGAAACACTCAAACAATTTGCATCTAATCCGCAGAACCGTCTTAATGCAAAAATTGGTGCTATAATGATTTTACATACATGGACACAGCAATTGGAATATCATCCCCATACCCATTGTATTATACCGGCTGGCGGTATTGATAGCCGGGGAAACTGGAAAAATGCACCATCTAACGGAGGGTTCCTGTTTTATTTTAAAGCACTTGCTGATACTTTCAGAGGTAAATTCCTGTGGTACCTGAGGGAAATGTATGATAAAAACGAGCTTAACTTACCCGGGCAATTAGACAATAAGCATCAATTTGTCTTACTGGTCAAGGCACTAAAGAACAAACAATGGAATGTGAAAATAGAAGACCCGTTTCCTGATAATAAGCATGTCACAGAATACCTGGGACGATACACACACCGCATTGCTATTACAAATAGCAGAATAAAATCTATTGATAATGGCATGGTTACCTTCTCGTACACCGACAGGACAGACAACAACAAGATAAAAACAAAAACAGTCAGTGTAATGAAATTTATGGAACTTTTTGTGCAACACTTCCTGCCAAAGCATTTTATGAAAATCCGAAATTACGGAATCTTTTCTTCACGAAGTAAAACATCAGCTCTTGCCATGGCCAGGAAAAGTCTCAAGTGTAAGTCTCCGGGTAAAAAAAAGAAATTTACGATACGGGAAGTATTGTTAATTACAAAAGGAATTGATGTTGAGAAATGTCCTCACTGCGGAGGGAAGATGGTAGTTACTAAAATAATTGAACCACTCAGGGGCCCACCACGAAAACTGCCTCTTGATAAAACATTTAGTGCAGCTTAATAATTTTATAACCCCTGGTTAATGATAATGGTATGTCTTATTTGTAAAAATATCTTGCAAAAAAGTAAAAAGCGACATGAACAAGGGGAAAAAACAACATTGAAAGCTAAAAAAACGACTCAAAATAAACGTGAAAGTGAAAAATCTAAATAAAATACAAACTACAGATCATTTGCTATCATTCTACACTACTATTAAAATTACACAGAGGCTAACAATCTTATAGTTAACACTTTCAAGTTATTCCGGTTTTGTTCAACAGTGGCACAAATGCAGTGGGATGCCCCGCACCCACTGTCATTTGATACCTAAATGTTACCGGTTGGATTTTTGAGTTTCATTATTAATCTCTCTACTGTTTTTTGACAATTCTGGTCACGTGTAGTACGTTCCAGGAAAAATAGAAACAAGAAAGCAGCTATTCTCTTATTTCCATCAGTGAAAGAATGGTTCTTAGTAATAAAATATAGAAGGTTTGCTGCTTTTTCTTCAATACTTGGATAGAGGTCTTTACCCTCAAATGTTTGATATATTGTTGATAGTGAGCTTTTAAACGATTCGTCTTTTTCAAGTCCGAATAACTTGCTGTTTCCAAATACATCCTTGGCAAGATTGATTTGTTTTATTGCTTCATCATAGCCAAGCTGATAGATTTCCTTTCCTGAGGTCTCTTTTATTTCAAGCTTCTGATAATCATACTGATCTATTAAGTCTAAAGCATAAGCATATTCAGAGATAATTTTAAGTAACCCGGTACTTTCAT
>JAGGRV010000340.1 GCA_021159445.1 Deltaproteobacteria bacterium
TTATTCTTTTGTTCGAACGGGATCGTTTCCCATCATTAAACATCCTTCAAGGGCAGCGAATCGGAGCCTTTAAGTCTGTGGAGTAATCAATAAGATGAAACCAAACGAATCCAGGCCTATTGTTCGGGAAATCATGACTGAATTTTCCAATCTTACCGGACTTTCAGCAGCCGGAAAGGTTCCACAGCGCTACTTGTGGACTGATGCTTTTGCCGTATGCAACTTTCTGGAGCTCTATCGCCAAACAAATGATGAAAGATACAGGCGTCTCGCATTGAGCCTCGTCGATCAGGTTCATAACATACTCGGCCGATACCGCGAAGACGATCTACGAACCGGTTGGATCAGCGGCCTCGACGAGGAACAAGGCAAAATGCATCCCACAAAAGGGGGATTGAGGATCGGTAAAAAGATTAACGAACGGAAGCCCTCTGATCCTTATGACGAACGTCTGGAATGGGATCGGGACGGGCAATATTATCATTACCTGACGAAATGGATGCATGCTCTCAATCGCGTAAGCCGTGTAACCGGAGATTTAACTTATAATATGTGGGCTATAGAGCTTGCGAAAACCGCGCATGCCAGGTTTACCTATGTCCCGTCGTCCGGCGGTCAGAAACGTATGTACTGGAAAATGAGCATAGATCTCTCCTATCCTCTAGTACAATCCATGGGACATCACGATCCTCTCGACGGATTCATTACCTACATCCAGCTTCAGGCCACTGCAGCTAAAGATTCTGAAAAACCTATGCCCGATCTTAACTCGGAGATTGCTGACATGGCCGACATCTGTAAAGGAAAAAACTGGGCCACAGATGATCCGCTTGGTATTGGCGGTCTCTTGTGTGATGCATGCAAATTAGCGCAATTGATTATTAATGAGAATCATGAACAGACCGGCCTTATGGAGGATTTATTGGATTCTTCCCTGCCAGGTCTGGAATCCCACGTGATAAATAATTCCTTGAAGCTTCCTGCTGATTACCGTCTTGCATTTCGGGAGCTGGGGTTGGCTATTGGATTACGGGCTGTTGAAAAGTTGAAGGGATTGATTGAGGGAAATCCAGACTCTTTCGATAGGAAACATCCGCTGCATTTGCGGATTGAAAAACTGATGCGGTATATACCCTTGAGTAAAATAATTGAGAAGTTTTGGCTTGAAAGCAAAAACAGAAAAGTCCGCAGTTGGACAGAGCACCGTAATATCAATATGGTGATGTTGGCGACCAACTTGGCCCCTGATGGATATTTGACACTGTAGTTGGGCTTAGGGGCAGCCCTTATAGCCCGGCAGTGATAGTCTCTTGTGCCCATTCAAGGGCAGCCCTCTGAAAGTGCCTTCTCACCAGGTTACAGGACTGAGAATGTTTCATTTCCTCTATTGGATATGCCACTTAATTTCTTTCACCATGGATAATGTCGGAGAACAACCTTGGCGTCACGATAGGAACACCTTGGGATTTTTTTAGGACGAGAAGGTCCTTGTCGCCTGTTACGATATAATCGGCATTAGCTGCTACAGCCAACCCCAAGATTTTGACGTCGTCTGGGTCGCGGCAAACCTCCGCTGCAAGCGGAACCGAACTAACCATACTTGCCTGCTCACGCAGAAGCTTACTGATGTCCTCAACGATGTTACCGGGAAGTTTGATTTTCTGGTGCAGATTCCTCACAATTTCTTCCAGCAATTCCTCGCTGAGCACAATCTCATGGCTGTGAAGGCAAAGCTCCACAACGGATTCGCAAAGCCTACGAGAAGCAAAAGCAGCAATAACGACGTTGGCGTCAAGGATTATCTTCACGAATTGGCCTTAAAAACGTCCTCGCCGCGCTGTGGTGAAGCCCGCTATTGGGAGTTAAATAAAAATGGAGAAACAGGCAAGTTAGCCGTCTTCAACATGGACATGGAGCATGGGCGGTCATACAAATTTATTCAAAAACAGATACGCAGGACAAATTCTGATATCGTCTCTGTCAATAAGATCCTTTTCATCCTCAAGCAAAACCTGGGTAGCTCTGACATCAGAAAAACGCTTTTTCAGATACTTGAGAGCACGACTGGTTCCTTTAGCTGCTGTCTTGCACTCGATAAAATGGATAGGCTTGCCATCTTCCATTAAAACAAAGTCCATCTCTCTTTTGTCAATGTTCCTGAAAAAACAAAGTTCTACCTCCCTGCCCTCTGTATCCTGAAGAAAACAGCACCATTTCATTAAATGACAGGCCACCAGATTTTCAAACCTTTTCCCTGCCTCCTTCACCAGAGTCCAATCCCAGTGATAATGCTTGGCTTCTTTTTTTACAGCCCGGATTTTTGGAGCGCCAAAGGGATATATTCGAAACAACATATACAGATTTTCAAGCATGAAAATCCATCGTGAAACCGACTGATGGGATACCTGCAGATCTTCCCGCAGCCCATTGAGAGAAAGCGGCGATCCTACAAGTTCTGGAAGGCGCAGGACCAGCGTTATCACTGGAGCATAATGCAAGCGGAATATGCCACCGATATCGTTTTTAAACGTCAGCAAGACCTTCAAAACATGTATGGTCATCTGACTCGAACTGCAATCCATACAGTCAAGCCTAAAAACATCGCAACCTTTCTGGAAAGAAAACTACAGCCCAATTACCAGGATGAAGGATGAGATGGGAAACAATTTCAATACCAGGATTGAAGGCACAAGGATAAAACATTCCATGGGGCCGATCTCTATTAACGGGATGGCGCCCAATCCAGACAATTGGCACAAATGAAAAAGGGAACCTACAGCCTTTTGCCACTGCGTAATTTGTTGTGTGTTGCTAATATCGATATTTGCAATTTATCTCCGCAATCGATGATGTAAGCCCTATTGGTGATAGAAAATCGTTCCAGGGATTAGGGAGATATTTTGTCTTTTTTACTTGGCTGACAATTCCCGATAATTGAGATCGTAAATTGTCTCCCTCTTTGTGTCACTGATTGAGCTGGCACTGGTTTTTCACGACACATTGAAAATTCCTTGACCTTGAGCTTCCAACAGTGCTAAAAAATTTAGTGTGTGGTGCTTGGGAGTGCCGTTTCAGTCCAAATCGCAAAAAGCGATTTC
>JAGGRV010000403.1 GCA_021159445.1 Deltaproteobacteria bacterium
TTTTTAGACCTGTAGGTGGAAGAGGTTGGTCAACATCAAAGGAAGGTCTGGATAATCTAAGAAAAGCGAATAGGCTAATGGCACCCGCTTCAATACTTTGTTACCTTCGATATTTCGATGATTTTCCGGTTAGGCCATCAGACAATTTGTTTCTGGATACAGCTTCTGGTGGTTTTTTGGGAAATAAGCATTATGTGGTTGAGACAACACCTAAAACAGTCCAACGCTGTCTCCTCATGACCACCGACCCAGGCGACCTAGTACTTGATCCCACCTGCGGCAGCGGGACCACCGCTTATGTAGCCGAGCAATGGGGGCGACGCTGGATCACCGTTGACACAAGTCGGGTCGCCCTCGCCCTGGCCCGCACCCGGCTCATGGCTGCCAAGTACCCTTACTACTACCTTGCCGATTCGCCCGAAGGTATCAAGAAAGAAGCGGAAATTACCGGCAAGATGCCACCTGAATATAAGACAGAGAACGATATTAAGAAGGGATTTGTGTACAAGCGGGTTCCGCACATCACACTTAAAGCCATTGCCAACAATCCGGAAATAGATACCATCCATGCCAAATGGCAGGAAAAAATGGAGCCAATCAGGGCCAAGCTGAACATCCTGCTAAAAAAATCATGGAAAGAGTGGGGAATTCCCAGGGAGGCAGAAAAGGCATGGCCCAAAGAAGCGGGAAAACTCCATAAAGAGTGGTGGGACCTGCGAAAAAACCGCCAGGAAGAAATAAACAGGTCCATTGCCCACAATGCCGACTCGGAAACTCTTTACGACCAACCTTATGAAGACAGAAAACGCATCCGAGTGGCAGGCCCCTTCACTGTGGAGAGCCTATCCCCACACAGAGTCTTATCCACTGACGAGAAAATACCTGCTTCAGAAAAGGAGGGACGAGAATCCATAGGGACCAGTCAGTTTGAGACCATGATTCTTGAGAATCTGAAAAAGGCTGGAGTTCAAAACACAATCAAGAACGAGCGGCTTCATTTCGACCGTCTGGAGACCTATGCCGGAATCTGGATACAGGCTGAAGGGGAATACACGGAAAAAGACGGGACAGTTCGTCGCGTGGCCGTCTGCATCGGCCCGGAACACGGGACAGTCGGCCCCGAACTGGTCAAAGAGGCTGCAAAGGAAGCGGTGAAAGGGGTGGGGTTTGACGTTCTGATCATCTGTGGGTTTGCATTTGACCCCCATGTCTCCGAAGAAGCCAGGCGCTATGGCCAACTAACTGTGCTCCCAGCACGCATGAATGCGGACTTGAGCATGGGCGACGAACTCCTCAAGAAAACCGGCGCGGGCAACCTTTTCATGATATTTGGTGAACCGGACCTCAAAATAGAGAAGACAAAAAGTGGACAGATCACTGTTGAAGTCAAAGGCGTAGATGTCTACGATCCGACCACAGGACAGATCCGCAGCCATTCAACTGACGACATCGCCTGCTGGTTCATAGACACGGCTTACAACGAGGAAAGCTTTTTTGTCCGCCACGCATACTTCACCGGCGCGGACAGACCATACGACAAACTGAAGCGCGCCCTCAGGGCAGAGATCAATGAAGATGCCTGGTCGTCTCTGTACACCACAAAAAGCCGCCCCTTCGATCCGCCAAGGACCGGCAAGATCGCCGTTAAGGTCATCAACCATTATGGAGATGAAGTTTTGAAGGTTTATGAGGTTGGGTAGGGCCAATGTGATGAAGAAATCATGGAGCCACTACCTGCACAATGCCTGCAATGCCATGAGCTTATTCCTGCCTCTGGCTACAATAAAGAGATGAGTATGATGTTCCCGGAACATATTGAACATAAATTGTGTTATGGCAAAAACATCCTTAATAAACGAAGGGTTATAGGGTTATGTGGTACACGGTATCATGGAAGCCACGCGGTTTTAGGATGAACCCTTTTGTGTGTTTTTAAAGTAGGCCATCCTGTTTTGAAATTTTTGAGATATGGCTATGCACCTATCCTCCTCAAAGGAAAGGGGTTAAAATGTCTGTGCTTCAGAAAGAAAAACTAGCTGAAAAGATACTTGCTTTTGTCGCTCAGAGGGGAAGTTGCTTGTTCGCTGGGGCGGGCGTGGGAAAAAAGGCAGGCCTTCCTTCATGGCCGGAGTACCTTGCACATCTGAGTTCTGTCGCTGGCCAATATGAGGAGGAAACAGCGATTTTAATGCGTAAACGGGTGGTGGAAAATTACTACCTGGAAGCCGCTCAGTTGTATAAAAGCTGTGTGGTTATCCCAAGTGGTGAAAAGTACAAGCAACTTGTAAGCCCTTTTATTTCGAACCCCCGTTACTCTCCCAATAATTTGCGTGCGTTAATGGCACTTCCTTTCAGCGCCGTGGTTACTACTAATTATGATCGCTCTCTACATGATGCCTATTACAGTTTGTATGAAAAGCAGGAAGAATCAGGCCTTAGATTAAAAGCACCACTATATGTGGAACTTGGCGACGCATCCATGAAACGGGCAATATACTGGACGGATTTCTACATTGCTAGAGTTCATGGCCGTATAGAAATTCCCGATAGTATGGTTTTGTGTCGCGATGATTATAGACGGACCGAGGAAGACCCTTCTTACCAAGACTTTCTTCTACATGTACTTACGCGGTACAGATGCTTGTGGGTCGGATATTCGTTTGTCGATCCAGCGATTACAAGAATTTTTGAGCTAATGTGTGAAGTATTGCCTCAGCCTTACACACAGCTTCATCTTGCTTTACTTCCGTCCGACTGCGATCCAAAACTTCGGGGTGAACTCGCTAGATACAACATTGAGGTTGTGGAGTACGATCCTGAGACAGACCATGAAGACCTTTGGGAAAGCATAAAGGAGGCTCAACGTCAGATAAGAACCTCGCCTCGAGAGGCCCCCGACAAAGTTGAATCTCTTCCAGGTCTCGGACGATTTCTTGCCAGTTGCTATTCCCGTCTGAAACTGGGTGTCAAGGCAGAGCCCCTCGTGGAAATTGTGGCTGAGGGTATTGTTGCACAAGAAATTGCTGATTCAGGACTTAAAGGAACAGCCAAAAGTGTTTTACGTCAGTCATTGAGGAAGTATTTTGGCCTAGC
>JAGGRV010000274.1 GCA_021159445.1 Deltaproteobacteria bacterium
GCTTGGGCTCGTCTCTGAACAGATTACCCAGATGCGCTACGATCGAGTGGAGTAGGAAAAGTAGATCAAATGGTAACTGAGTAGCTGATCACATCCCCTGGTCGGCAGTGGTCTTTTGTAAGGATTTTAGGAATATCGTTTTGTGCAAATTCAGGGCAAACGGCCACTTGTGCCACACTAAAGTGATTTATCATGCGCAAGGTCCTCATAATTTCGGTTTCCGGCATTGGCAATACCGTCCTTCAGAGCCCGCTCATAGAAGCGGTCCTGGCACAACCGGACCTGGAAACGGATATCCTCTTCGGGAATGAAATGATGGCAACGGTCTTCCAGGATCATCCACGAATCCATCACAGTTATTTACCGCCCGCTAAAAGAAGACATATTTTCCCATGGCTCATGGAATTGAGGCGAAGACGCTACGAAATATCTGTTTCATGTTTCCCTTCAAACCGTCTGTTCTTTCATATCCTGCCGATCTTGATAGGCGTCAAAAAGAGGGTCATACATTCATACCGGTGCGGCAGGTTAAGGACGTTCTCTTTTCTCTCTAATGCCCGGGTAGAGGCCGTTGAGGGCATTCATGACGTGCAACAAAACTTGCGTCTCCTGCAGGCAGTGGGCCTTGTCACACAGGCTCCCGAAAAGCCAATATTCAGGATAAACGGAGCGGATGAAGCAATGGCAAATTCTCTCCTGGAAAGAGAGAGATGCAGCAGCGGGTTTCTCATGGGCCTGCACGCCGGGGCAGGCCCTATCCAGGGGAAAAAGTGGCACTTGGAACGGTTTGCCCTCGTGGCCCGGGAATTGTTAAGACGCTTCGGACCGGGGCATGTCCTGATTTTTGGCGGACCGGAAGAAGATTCCCAAAAGCGGCGTCTTGCTGCAAAAATCAGGGGAAATTGTGCAATCGTGGTGAATCAAGGATTGGGCATCACAGCCGCGTTGATACGGCACTGTAATCTTTTCCTCTCAAACGACTCCGGGCTGATGCACATAGCGGCGGCCATTGGTGTGCGGACCCTGGGCATATTTGGCCCGACCGACTGGCATCGGACCGCCCCTTACGGACCAGCAGCCCATTTTATACACTCAAAGCTCCCCTGTGCACCATGCCTCCGTTATCCGTTTTACGACACCAGGCCAAGACTGGGATGCCACAACACTCCCTCCCCGTGTCTGGCGGAAATCACCGTTGACAGAGTGGTTTCAAAGGCCATTGAGATATTGGAAACTTGAACAGGAAATTGCGGATACTCCATTTTATTTATGATCACCCAGACAATCCCTGGTGCGGTGGCGGCGGGGCGCGCAGGACTTGGGAAATCAATAGTATTCTTGCCTCCCGGCATGACATCACCGTGTTTTGCGGGGGATTCCCCGGCGCCGTCCCGCAGGAAGAACCGTTCAAGGTGCGCGTCCTTGGAAAGAGCCGGAATTATATCGAAAGCAGGCTCAAATATATTTTGGGAAGCATTAGTGTTGATGCCGGGGCATATGATTTAGTGATTGAAGACTTTTCAGCCTATGCCCCGGTGTTCCCAAAACTTAAAAACCGTCATAGAGTCACGATCCTTCATGCTTACTATGGACTCAGTGCCCTGCGTTACAGGGGACTCTGCGGCCTGATTGCCGTCTTTGGAGAGCGCATTTTGCTTCCGAGCAGGTCTTTTGGAATTGCTGTCTCGCAATCTTTAAGAGAGAAGACCTTGAGAGGCAATGGAAAGTGGGCAGTTATTGGTCAGGGCGTGGATGTGCCTCCAAACCTTCCTCCTTCCTCTGGGGAATATGTCCTTTTCCTTGGTAGACTGGACATACGTGTAAAAGGGATCGATTTACTGCTGGAGGCCTGGTCCTTGATACCTAAAAGAAAGCGAACCTTACCTCTTTACATTGCGGGGGGAGGTGATCAGGAGACAATTAGATCAACAATCGTAGAGAAAGGACTTGCGGACATAAGATTGCTTGGCAGGTTGGATCACCTCTCTGCCATGGCCACAATAAACCGTGCAGCCTTTGTCTGTATGCCTTCTCGATCTGAAGGGTTTGGATTGGTCGCTGCTGAGGCATTTGCCCTCGGAAAGCCGGTGATAGTCAGTTCAATTCCTGCCCTCGAAGCCCTGGTCCCTGACGGAATCGCTGGCTTGCATGTCCCGCCAGAAGATCCATATTTCTTGAGTAAGGCCATAGAAAAGCTGTTGACGGATTCAAGCCTGTGCAGGCAATTGGCAAAAGGCGCCATGGAACTGGGAAGCAAATGCTCCTGGAAAAAGATCGCTGAAAGGCAGGAAGCCTTTTATCTGGAATGCTTAGAAGAGAACCGTCTCAGAAAATGACGCAGCCCGGCCCTGATCGCCACCAGAGACCAAATGGGTAACCAGGTCCTGATGTTGTGTTTGCGCCTCGCCTGCCTTGTCTCCCTGAGGGCACTGAGTGGGCTGCTATCGCTTATGCCTCCGCTCTCTTGATATACTGCAAGGATGTCCTCTGCAAACAGGGCCCTGTGCTGCGACAGCTCTCTCAACAGAAATTCATAGTCCAGGGCGACATGATAGGATTCATCAAAAGGACCGTGATCCCTAAACAGACTGCTGTGGTGCATGAGCCCGGGATGAGGGACCGCCATCCCGTGCTTCATGAGCCACGAGACTTCAGACCAGGGTCTGCCGACTGTTTTCAGCGGCCGCCCCTTTGAATCGGTCCGGACTACTTTTCCATAAACGACCCGGATGTTCTCAGATAACGCATCCATCAGGTATGGGATGAACCGCTCCAGCACGTCATCACCGGCCAGCCGGTCATCCGCTCCTAAAAAACAGATCCATTCACCCTTAGCCCTCTTGACCGCCTTGTTCCAGGCGTGGGCTATGCCCCGGTCTGCATTTGATTCCCAGTATGTGATCCTGCCGTTATTGGCCTTGAGGACGTCGACTGTCCCATCCGTTGAACCACCATCGATTATAATCAATTCCCTATAAGGATAGGTCTGGTTATTAACGCTTTCAATGCATCGTTCTAAAGACTCTTTGTTATTGAGCACTGCGACGATGATGGTAATAAGTGGTTTATTCTCTGCCATCTTGTAGTTTTGCC
>JAGGRV010000529.1 GCA_021159445.1 Deltaproteobacteria bacterium
CTACTCCACTCGATCGTAGCGCATCTGGGTAATCTGTTCAGAGACGAGCCCAAGCAGAAAGACCATTATCCCAACACTCAAAAGTAATGCCGACATATTTGTGAAATGCTGCGATGTCCAATAAGTATACATGTAACGTCCCAGGCCAGTGAGTAAAAAAAAGGTGCTGACTGGTAAGAAGATTCGCATCGGCGAAAACAGTGTTGCAATACGCAGGATGATGAGGATAAACTTTGCCCCGTCCTCCATGAGTTTGATTTTGCTCTTTCCTACCCTTTTATGCTGGCGAATTGGAATGTACTTGACGGTATAGCCGCTACGGAGATAAGTGAGGGTGCTGGTTGTTGGATAAGAAAAGGTGTTGGGGAAGAGATAGAGATATTTCAGAACTGTATCCTTATGAAAGACCCTGAAGCCGGAGGTAAGATCCTTTATTGGGAATTTTGCCACATAAGAAGCCAGGCAGTTGTAGCACCAGTTAGCTATTCTACGTCCTAATGAGGTCTGACTGCCGGCACTACGTGCACCAACTACTAAGTCGTAATGGTCCGACTCCTCTAAAAGCCGGGCAATGTCTGCCGGATCGTGTTGTCCGTCTCCATCCATCAGCACTATCAGATCGCCGGAGGCCTTGCGGATACCTGTCTTGACGGCTGCCCCATTGCCGATATTATAAGGATGCTGAAAGACCGTGGCTCCAGCCTCGCGAGCCTTATGCGCGGTGCTGTCTGTGCTGCCGTCGTCTACTACGATAGTCTCAAAATCGGGATAAAGTGAATGGATTCTGGCAACTGTCTGGCCAATGATGGCTTCTTCATTATAGGCCGGTATGACGATTGATACGTTCACTGTACCTTATCTCCCAGTACCTCCCACAGTTGATATGATGGGGTATTCATGACCACAGGTCTGAAGTACTTTGGATTAAAAGTATATCTTAAAAACAATTTATTAAAAACCGACTCGGAAATGTGCGCATCCATCAAGGCCCCAAACCTGGAAGGGGCAAATGTCTCAAACAGTAGTCCGCGATCCCTTTGATAGTTTTTAGTTAGTACCCTTTGTTTCTCACGTTTAACCATATGTGTAAGGCCTATCATCCGATTGCCTGTGCGTAAATTCCCCTTTTCTATATCTATATCCAGCCCCTCGCTTCCCTTTATATGTCCGTTTTCCTCATGTACATCATAAAAGGCCTTGTACAGTGGGTGTATTCCTTCTCTCTTTTCTACGTCCCAAGTACCAAGCCAATACCACCAGTAGCTGGTGATTGTGAGTCTCCAGTCAAGAAAGAGATAGACAGGACGCGTCTTCTCGGGATAGAAGAAGCAAAGCCACTGATCCACATTCTGCAATTTTCCTATAGGCGCGAGTTTGGCTGAAGCCAGCAACTCTCTCGCCTTTTCAGGACCAACAGAAAGGACTTCTTTAATAAGATTTACACCTCGGACAGGATCATTGCCCACGGCCTTATAAACATCACTAATACCGTCCATTCCGGAACTGACATAAAAGCGCATGAAGTTTGCTGCCAAGCGTTCGTCGTGCGTGGCAAGGGGGAGGCCATTGTAAAATGACCTGTGTCCGCCGTGAAGCGAACCATCACCCACGGTCCCCCTCCCGGCCCAGTAATTGAGAGGATATCCATGGTCCCACCACGCCCAGATCACTGCATCTTTGGGCGTTTCTTTTGACGCCAGGTCCATCCCGGCGATAAGGTGCGGGGGCTCCTTGGGCCAGAAGGTCTTGGCCATGTCCTTGTTTAGAAGTGGCCACACAAGAACGATTACCAAGATCGGTGCTAACAGGGAAAACACGGAAAATCTTCGACGCCAGTACCAGATCTCGGATATCATGTATCCTATTCCGAGGGCTGTGACAGGGGCCAAAAAGATCATGAAACGTTTGGCGAAAAAAAAAGACAACGCAGCCAGGATCACCGGCACTGAGATGAACAGGCTCTCCTTGGGACGGCGATAGAACAGCCAGGCAAGGCCGGCACAGGCCACGATGAAGGCAGGCAGGCTGTCAGTTGTCTTGGCGACAATCTCATTGAGTGATGGTATGGCCTGCTCTGAAATTGTGGCCCCTATGGGAGGCCATATACCTGCTACTTCCTTGGTAGATATGTAATGAAATACCCCGGCAATATTTCTGAAAATCTTGAGCGGGAGATCCAGTCCCATCCACAGGAGTATTACTCCGATTCCCAGTCCTGCTATTCCAAAAAAGATACATGCCTCTCTTCGTCCGGGACGATAGAAAAATACCAGTGCTACAGCCAAAGGTAACATCGAGACAACCGTCACTACCTGAGGCGTTGAATCCCACCACCACAGGAAAAGCAAATAAATAGCCATTCCGCTGATAAAATATAGATACCGCTTCTGACCGGCTTCAATGCCAAACCGCAGAAAGCAATAGGCAGTCCCTGTAGCCCAGGTAACATTCATGCAGTCTGTGTCGAACCAGCCCAAACTGCTTCTATAGACATAGTAGTGTGAAAGCAGCCCCATTAGCACCGCAGTGAGGCCCATGGCCGGACCTCCATAGAAACGTCCTAGTGCATATAGAGGCAGGGCCAGCAAAAGACCAAGCAATGCAGGGAGGACTGCTCCAATCCAGTTCAGGGAAAAGGGCGTTATCTTGGCCAGGCCTGCGGCTATCACGGAAATGAGTGGTGGCGGAAATTTCCTGGACATACCTTTTGGCACATCACGATTGTTGTCTATGGGTGTATAGGTGCCTTCAGCCAGGTCCTTTGCCAGGGTCAGATAGAAATAACCGTCAAAGGTGGTAAGCAGGGGTTCCCCCTTGTAGAGGGCCAGCTCAGGATGGACATTCCAGTCCCGAACATCTTCGATGCGTACAAGCAATCCCACCGCCAGGATAAGTAAGAGCGCCAGGGCCTCTATCCATCGGTGGTACGGGGCAAGGCGTTTAGCCTTATCCTTTACGGTGCTTTCCCACTCCCGAACACGCGATCCCATACCTTGAGAGTTTGTCGTTGGGACAGGAGTACCGGGAGCTGGTTCCTTTCTGGTTTTGGCCAAAGGCCTTTTTCTTTTA